>JACCTU010000234.1 GCA_013812235.1 Actinomycetota bacterium
TCGTCGCCTTGATCCCGCCCTGCTCGGGGTAGGTGAACTGCCAGGCGTACTGCTGTGCGAGCACCTCGACTCGCAGCGGGTCGCCCTTCGGGTCGTCGTTCTGGGCGAGCACGACCGCGCTCAGGACGGCGATGATCGTGACGAGGATCGTCGGGACCGCGGTCCAGACGATCTCGACGCCCGTGTGGCCGTGGATCGGCGGGCCGTCGGACTCGTCGTCCGGGCGGACGCGGAACTTGACCCCCGCGTAGATCGAGACGGAGGCGACGATCGCGAAGACGAAGATGCAGATCCCGACCGTGACCCAGAACACGAGGTCGATCCCCTGGCGCTCCTCGGACGCCTGCTCGGGCAGCCAGTCGACGAAGTACGCGATGCCCGTCGCGATC
The DNA here is from genome assembly GCA_013812235.1 of Actinomycetota bacterium. Classification (GTDB taxonomy): domain Bacteria; phylum Actinomycetota; class Thermoleophilia; order Gaiellales; family Gaiellaceae; genus JACCTU01. The sequence goes on from JACCTU010000234.1 coordinate 390, forward strand.
GCAGCGACGACGAACGCGATCGAGATCAGCGCGACGATGGCTCCCCTGCGCAACGCCGGACGAGCGTACTGAACGGGCCGGGCGGGTGCCAGATTGAGCCGCGCGCCACGAGGGGGTGTTTTCGGTTGCCCGGCGAAGGCAACGCTGGAAGAGCGAACCCCGAACGGAGGTCACAGCGTGGGAATTGGAGTCAGTCTCCTCTTGATCGCAGCCGGAGCGATCCTGCTCTGGGGCGTCACCGGTGAGGTCGCAGGCATCGACATCGACGCGATCGGCGTCATCCTGATGGTGGTCGGCTTGATCGGCGGGCTGCTTTCGCTGATCTTCTGGTCGTCGTGGGGCGGGCCGGCCGGCGTGACGCGACGGCGCTCGACGTACGTCGACGAAGGACCGCCGCCCTGATCGATTGCCCCGAGAGGCGGCTGTCCGGCCGCCTCTCGGCGTGTCAGGCCGTGGGAAGCTCCACCGCGAACGACGAGCCCCGGTCGCCGTTCGCCGTGACGCTCAGCCAGGCCGCCCATCCGCTCGACGAGCTCATGACCGATGTAGAGACCGACCCGGTGCCGCCGACGGAGCGGCGGGCTTTGCCCGGCGCGGTTCACTTGCGTGCGATCGAGATCAGCCGAACGAAGTCGTCATGCCCGCGAAGCGGGCGGACTTCGTTCGGAAGAATGGGCCGTGAAGGAATCGAACCTTCAACCTTGGGCTTAAGAGGCCCCTGCTCTGCCAATTGAGCTAACGGCCCCGGCGTAGCGGCCGTCTAGTGTAGCCCCGATGCGGGTTCTCTCGGTGGTCGGGAACCGCCCTCAGTTCGTCAAGTCGGCGCCCCTGTCCGTCGCGCTTCGCGGCCGAGGGATCGAGGAGGTACTCCTGCACACCGGGCAGCACTACGACCCGGAGCTCTCCGCCGTGTTCTTCGAGGAGCTCGGCCTGCCCGAGCCCGACGTGCGGCTCGACCTCCACACTGCCGACGTCGCCGCGATGACGCCGGCGATCGCCGACGCCGTCCGCGCGGCGGAGCCGGACGCGGTGCTCGTCTACGGCGACACGAACTCGACCCTCGCCGGCGCGCTGGCCGCGGTCGAGTCCGGCGTCCCCGTCGCTCATGTCGAGGCCGGCCTCCGGAGCGGCGATCTCGAGATGCCGGAGGAGCGCAACCGGATCGAGGTCGACCGCCTCTCGACCGTCCTGTTCGCGCCCGACGAACGCTCGCGCGAGACGCTCGCGGCCGAGGGAGTCGAGGGACGAGTCGAAGTCGTCGGCGACGTGATGGCCGACGCGACCATGCAGTTCGCGCCCATCGCCCGGCGGCGGTCGCGTCTCCTTTCGGAGTTCGAGTTGACACCCGGACGCTACGTCGTCGCCACCGTGCACCGCGAGGCGAACACGCGCCCGGCGCGGCTCGCCCGCATCGTCGAAGGGTTGGACGGCCTGACCGAGCCCGTCGTCTTCCCCGTCCACCCGCGCACCTCGGCCGCGCTCGAGCGCGACGGGCTCACCCTCCACGGGCACGTGCTGCTGCTCCCCCCGCTCGGGTACCTCGACTTCGCCGCACTAGCCGCGCAGGCACGCGTGATCGTCACGGACTCCGGCGGCCTCCAGAAGGAGGCGTACTGGTACGGCGTGCCGTGCGTGACGCTCAGATCGAGCACGGAGTGGGCGGACACGGTCTCGGCGGGCGCAAACCGGCTCGTGGACGACGATCCGGGCGTCCTCGCAGAGGCGGTCATGCAGGCGCGGATGCCGTCGGAGCTGCCGCAGCTGTACGGAGACGGTAAGGCCGCAGCAAAGATCGCTGACGTCGTCTCTACACTTTTCCGATCATGATCGAGGGCACGGAGACCCCCGCTCCGGCGTCCACCGCCTCGAAGACCTGGGACGTCGCGATCGTCGGCGCCGGCTATGTCGGCGTGCCGCTGGCGTGCACGTTCGCAACGGCGGGGCGCTCGGTGCTGCTCGTCGACGTCGTCCAGAAGGTCGTCGACGCGCTCAACCGGGGGGAAAGCCACATCGAAGACGTGCCGAGCGACCAGCTCGCGGGGCTCGTCGCCGACGGACGCCTGGAGGCGACGAGCGACTACGGCGCGCTCCGAGGCGCCGACGCGATCCTGATCGCGCTCCCGACGCCGCTCTCGAAGCAGCGCGAGCCGGACCTCTCGATCCTCCTGGCCGCGACGCGCGAGATCGCGAAGCGCCTGCGCGAGGGGCAGCTCGTCGTGCTCGAGTCGACGACGTACCCCGGCACGACGCGCGAGCAGCTGCTCCCAATCCTCGAGTCGACGGGGCTGAAGGCGGGCAAGGACTTCAGCCTCGCGTTCTCGCCGGAGCGAGTCGACCCCGGCTCGCCGTGGGACGTCAAGGAGGTGCCGAAGGTCGTCGGCGGAGTCACCGAGGAGTGCTCGCGCCGCGCCGCCGAGCTGTACGGCTCGGCGATCGGCACGGTGCACACGGTCTCGTCGCCCGAAGCGGCAGAACTGACGAAGCTGCTCGAGAACATCTTCCGCTCGGTCAACATCGCGCTCGTGAACGAGCTCGCGCAGCTCTGCGACCGGATGGGCATCGACGTCTGGGAGGTCGTCGACGCGGCCGCGACGAAGCCGTTCGGATTCATGAGCTTCAAGCCAGGCCCGGGCCTCGGCGGCCACTGCATCCCGGTCGATCCCTTCTACCTCACATGGAAGGCCCGCGAGTTCGGCTTCACGACGGAGTTCATCGAGCTCGCCGGGAAGGTCAACGAAGCGATGCCGTACTACTGCCGTTCGCTGATCTCGCAGGCGCTCAACCACAAGAAGCAGAAGTCGATGAGCGGCTCGCGGATCCTCGTGCTCGGCGTCGCGTACAAGCCTGACATCGGGGACGTGCGCGAGTCGCCCGCGCTCAAGCTGATCGAGCTCCTGCGAAACGCCGGCGCGAACGTCGCCTACCACGACCCGCACGTTCCGTCCGTTCCGAAGCTCGGTCTGGAGTCGGTGCCGCTCGACCCCGCGCAGTACGACTGCGTGACGATCGTGACAGACCACTCGTCGATCGACTACGGCGCGCTCGTCGACCAGGCCGATCTCGTCGTCGATCTGCGCAACGCAACCGGCGACAAGGGACGAGACTCGGACAAGGTCTGGAAACTTTAGTGGCCACCCGCGTGAACGTCGCGGTGGCCGGGCTCGGCCACTGGGGCAAGAACCTCGTCCGCAATTTCGACGACCTCGCCGAGCTTCGCGCGCTCTGCGACGTCTCTCCCGAGACGCGTGAGGAGTTGGCGCGGCGCCACCCGAACGCCCACGTTACGGACGACTTCGGCGAGCTGCTCGCCGATTCCGAGGTCGAGGCGGTCGTGATCGCGACGCCCGTTCCGACGCACTACCCGCTCGCCAAGCAGGCGCTGGAGGCGGGCAAGCACGTCTTCGTCGAGAAACCTCCGGCGATGCGCGGCGACGAGATGGAAGAGCTCGTCGCGCTCGCGGAGGACCGCGAGCTCACCCTGATGCCGGGCCACCTCCTGCTCTACCACCCCGGCGTGCTCACGATGAAGAAGCTCGTGGACGAGGGCGCGCTCGGGGACTTGCTCTGCGTCTACGGCAACCGCCAGAACCTCGGGATCATCCGCAAGGACGAGAACGCGCTCTGGTCGCTCGGTGTCCACGACCTCTCCGTGATCCTGTACCTGCTCGAGGAGGAGCCGAGCGAGGCATGGGCCCACGGCAACTCGTTTCTGACGCAGGGTGTCGAAGACGTCGTCTTCTGCTATCTGCGCTTCCCCAGCGGTCGGATCGCCCACATGCACCTGTCGTGGCTCGACCCGCACAAGATGCGCCGGATCACGGTCGTCGGCCGCGACAAGATGGTCGTCTTCGACGACATGGAGCTCGAGCGCAAGATCACCGTGTACGAGAAGGGGCCGTGGCAGCCAGCCCAGACCTACGGTGAGTGGCAGACCCGCACGGGTGACATCTACAGCCCGAAGATCGCGAACGACGAGCCACTCAAGCTCGAGTGCCAGCACTTTCTCTCGCTCGTGTGCGGGGACGGCGACCGCCGCAAGGTCGCGCGCGACGGGCTCGCGGTCGTGCGCACGCTCGAGCAACTGCAGCACTCGTTGACGGCCGTACCCGCGTGACAAACCCGGAAAATGCTGCGTATTTTCCGGGGGCAGAGATCGCGCCCACGGCTGTCGTGTATCCCGGAACGATTATGGCCGAAGGAGTCAAGATTCTCGACCACGCAGTTGTCGGTAAGCAGCCGACACTCTCTCCACGTTCGACCGCGATGCGCGAGCCGCTCAACCCGCTCGAGCTCGGTCCCGGGACAATCGTCTCGACCGGCGCGATCGTCTTCGCCGGGACGAAGCTCGGTGCGCGCGTGATCATCGGCGACGGCGCGCGCGTCCGCGAGCGCTGCGTGATCGGCGACGACGTCGTGATCGGGAGCGGCTCGCTGATCGAGAACGACACGACGGTCGGAGCGCTCACGAAGATCCAGGCGGAGGCGTACATCACCGCGTACTCGACCCTCGAGGATGAGGTGTTCATCGCGCCGTGCGTCGTCACGACGAACGACAACTTCATGGGCCGGACCGAGAAGCGGCACGAGCTGGTCAAGGGTCCGACGATCCGTCGCCGCGCGCGCATCGGAGGCGGAGCGGTGCTCTGCCCGGGCGTGGAGATCGGCGAGGAAGCGTTCGTCGGCGCAGGCGCGGTCGTGACGAGGGACGTGCCCCCGCGCGTCGTCGTCGTCGGGAACCCGGCGCGCGTGCTGCGGGACGTGCCCGCCGAGGAGCTCCTTTAGCTCTTCGTGTAGCGGAGCCGGTACGACCCCGCTCCGGGCTGCACGATCTTCGTCTCGACGTAGTACCAGCCCGTGGTCTTCGCACGGTACGAGATCTGCTCGCGGGTCCCGGGCTTCGCGGACAGCGCCACACGCTGGCGCAGCAGTGCGAGCGACAGCCCCTGCACCCGCTGCGTGCCCGGCTTCCAGAGCAGGAGATCGGTGTTGACGCCGCGTGGGCCGTCGAGCGTGACGACGAGCCGCTGCTTGGCGCGCAGGTGCACCTTGTAGACGTCCACGTTGTCGTCCCAGAAGTCGAGCGTCGCCGCGAAGTCGACGCGCTTCTGTCGCAGCGGCGTCGCCTGCGTGCCTGCGTCGTCGTTCGACTCGAAGCGGTCGGCCAGGGGGATCGGGCCGGTTAGAGCGGCCAGCGCCTTCGCGATGTTGAGCCTCCCCCAGCCGCTGTACGAGTCGCGCAGGAGCGGGCAGGGCTTGCAGCCGCTCGCCGCGTTGACGTCCTCGGCCGAGCGGGTGAGGATGTGCGCGACCTGGTCCGGCTGGAGCAGGGGGCGCGCGGCGAGGAGGAGCGCGGCGGCGGCGGCGACCTGCGGCGCGGCGAACGACGTGCCCTCCGCGTTGCGGTAGTCGTCCGAGCCGCAGATCGAGTAGCCCTGCTCCGCGCAGCTCGCGCGCAAGGCGGTCAGCTGGCGCGGGAAGGTCGAGATGAGCTCCTGGCCGGGTGCGGCGAGGTCGTTGTAGATCGGGTCGCGGTTCGAGAAGAGCGGAACGGCCCCGTCCTTCGCCAGCGCGCTCACGCCGATCACGTGCGGGAGCGCCGCCGGATAGCTCGCATACGGCCAAGGTGCCCTCGGCGCCTGGTCGGCGTTCCCCACTGCTGCGACGACGACCGCGCCGCGCGTGTACGCGTAGCGAACCGCCGCGGCCTCGAGCGGCGAGTACGTGTCGCGGCCGGCGTCCCGCGGGTCGCGGACACCTCCGAGTGAGAGATTGATCACGCGCGCTCCGTTGTCGACTGCCCAGCGGATTGCCTCGGCCTCCGCCTCGAGCGAGACCTGCCGGTTCGCGCGCACGACCTTCGCGATGAGCAGCTGGGACGGGAACGCGATCCCGGCCACGCCCTGTGCGTTGTTCGTTTGCGCCGCGATCAGTCCCGCAATGAACGTGCCGTGCCCCTGCTGGTCGGTCAGGGCGCTGCCGCCGATGAAGCTGCGCGAACCCGCGATTCGGGAGGCGAGGTCCGGGTGCGTGCCGTCGACTCCGGAGTCGATCACCGCGACGCGTGGCCCCGCGAGGGCAGGCAGCTCGGGCCAGAAGTCGAAGGCGTGGTCCTGCTCCAGGTGCCATTGCCTCGGTGCCAGCGGGTCGGTCGGAACGAACGCGATTCGGCGGGCTGCATCGAGCCGCTCGACGTACTCCACGCCGTCCAGTCCACGCAGACCGCGTGCGGAAGGCGCGTTGACCACGAGCGCCCCGAGCGGGGCGAGCTTCCGCTCAGCGCGCGACCCCGTCGTCCGTTCGATCGCAGCCGCCACCGCGTCGAGCGACGCGCCCGGCGTCACGCCGACGGCGTAGCGCCCCGCAACCGCCTGTGCCGGCAGGAGCAGCGCCGCCACCGCCGCGGCGAGGAGAAGGCGGCTCACCCTGAGACGACCTGAAGCGCAGGCGAGTAGCCCGCGACGAGGCCGTGCCCCGGCGCAACGCGGGCGCGGTACATGCCCGGCGTCAGGTCGAGCCGTGCCTCGAAGGCACCTGCCTGATCGACCGACGCGGTCGCCGCCGCACGCCAACTCGATCCGTCGAGTCGCTGGATGTCGACGCGCGCGCCCGGAATCACCGGTCGGACGAGACCACGGAGTGACGTCGCGACCGTCGCGGGCGCCAACCTGATCCGAGGCGTAACGGAGACGCGGACCGGCGCGCCCAAGAGCTTGCCCGCAGCGGAGAGCCTGTAGTCGGTGGAAACGAGCGGCTTGATCGTCGCGACGACCGCGCCGCCGGCGCCGGGCTTGAGCCGCGCGGCGGGCTCCCAGAGCGCGCCGGACACCCGCTGCTCGAGCGTGACCTGGGCGCCCGCGCCGCGAGCGACGCCCTTGAGCTTTAGCTGGCCGCCGTACTCGAGCGGCACCGTCGGCGGCGCGAGCGTGAGCACGCCGACGCGGAACCACGTCGAGCGCAGCCCGAGCCTCGTACGGACGACGTCGCCGGGAACGACGACCTCACCCTTGGTGCTCACAAGGGTCAGCTCCTCGACGCGCCGCGAGGGGTTGAGCGTCACGCGCGCGTCGAGCAGCTTGCCCGGAACCTTGAACGTCGACGTCAGCTTGGCGACGGTGAACGCGAACGGCCCCCAGGTGTGGTGCGGCGACGCAGTGTCGTACGGGTCGGGCACGCCGACGAGGTAAGGGACGGGTTCGCCGCGCGCCCAGACGTCTTCGATCGACGCCGTGCGCCCCCCGGAGGTCGAGAAGAAAAAGGTGGTCGCAACCTTGCCCTCGTACAGCAACACCTGCCCGGCGGTCGCGTCCACCGCCGCGTTCGTCGTCGGCTTCTCGGCGGCGATGCCGCCGTACACCTGGCTGCGCGTATCGGCGTAGAGGTCGTACGCGCCGCTCTTGCGCACTGCGAGTGCATACGAGCGCGCGACGACGGCCTGCGCCTTCAGCGCCTCGGCGGGCCATGAGAATGGCACCTCGCGCGAAACGACGCCGTAGAGATACGGCTCGAGCCCAACCGAGTTGACGAGCTGGAGCGAGGTCTTGCTTGCGTTGACCTGGAGCTGCCCGCGGTACTGCTTGCCGCCGTACTTGAGCGGCGTCGCGCCGGGGAGAAAGACGAGCGGCCCGGTGAGCGCCTTCGCCGGCTGGATCGGGTCGAGCTTGACCTTCAGGGCAGGGCCGAACGCGTAGGGGCCGGGTTGGAGCGGGTAGACGGTTCCCGAGCCGTCGCGGACAGAAAACGGCGAGTCCGACGCCACCGCGAGCGCCTTCTTCCCCTCGCCGAGCAGGACGCGAACCCGCGCGACGGGTGCCTTGCCGAGCGTCGTCGAGCGGTAGTAGTGCGCCAAGATCTGATCGTAGGGCGTGCCGCGCTGCGCGAAGCCGTACGCGCCCCACTGGCTCATCCCGATGCCGTGCCCCCAGCCGCGGCCGCTGATGAAGAAGCTCGGCGGCGGGGTCGCGCTGCGCTGCTTGGACGTTCCCGTGCGGGCGCCCGCCAGGCTGGTCGCGGCGAGGGCGAGGCAGGTGGTGAGAAGGAGCGCTCGACGGAGCATCGGCGGAAGGAGAGGCCGCGAGGGAGGCGTCATCGAGGCTAGCGCAGAAATTCGGCCGCGGGAGGGCGCTTTCACGGAATCCTCACGTTTCGCCAGCCGGCGGCGTTTTCCACCGGCCCCAAGCGGCAACTGCACGTTCGTGCTCCTTCCGGATCGCTACCGCGACCCCCAGCGGATCGGGCGCGGCGGCATGGGCGAGATCTACCACGCAACCGACGAGCTCTTGGGCCGCGCGGTCGCGGTGAAGGTCCTCGCCGAGCGCTACGCGGAGGACCCGGGTGTCCGCGAGCGCTTCACCCGGGAGGCGCTCGCCGCAGCCCGCCTCTCCGGCCGTCCGAACGTCGTGACGATCTTCGACGTCGGCGAGTCGGCAGGCCGCCCCTTCATCGTCATGGAGTACCTCGGGGGCGGCTCGCTCGAAGATCGCGTCCGCGCGGGACGAATCGCGCCGGGTCAAGCGCTCGACTGGCTCGAGCAGGCCGCCGCTGCGCTCGACGCCGCGCACGCCGAGGGCGTCGTCCACCGAGATGTGAAGCCTGCCAACCTGCTCCTGGACGAAGCCGACAACGTGCACGTCGCCGACTTCGGGATCGCGAGCGCCGCCGGGATGGACTCCTTGACCAAGACCGGCACCGTGATCGGCACGGCCGCGTACCTCTCGCCCGAGCAGGCGCAGGGCGCGCGGGCGACGCCGGCGAGCGACCGGTACGCGCTCGCGGTAGTCGCGTGGGAGCTGCTCACCGGTCGCCGACCGTTCGGGGGCGACACTCCTGCTGCCGAGGCAGCCGCGCACGTGCACGCGGACGTGCCGCCGATCGCGTCGCAGCACGCCGGGCTGCCGGAGAAGCTCGACGCGGTGTTCGCCCGCGCGCTCGCCAAGGACCCAGCGGTTCGGTACGCCTCTGCCGCAGAGCTCGTCGCCGGGCTCCGCGATGCCGTGCATGCGGGGTCGCCGCGGACGGAAGTGCTCACGACGACACCGGCGCGTGTTCCGCGCGAGAAGCTCCCGCTCGCCGTGGGCCTCGTTGCGCTGCTCGGGCTCGGAGTCGTGGTCGCGGCATTGCTCGCCGCGACGCGCGACGGTGGAGGCGAAGGCGAGGCCGCGGGACAGTCGACGACCGTCGTTCGCACCGTGACCGCGCAGGGGGAGACGCGGCGCGTGACGGTCACGACCGCGCCGGCGCCAGCGCCGGCGACACGGACGCAACCGCAACCGGAAGCCCCGAGCGGGCTCTCGGTCGCACAGGCCCGGGCGCTCCAGGACGAGTCGACCTCAGCGCTCGCGAACGGTGAGTGGGAGCGTGCGCTCTCGCTCGCGCAGCAGGCGCTTTCCGCGCTACGCAACCGAGACCGAACCTACGAGGCATACGCGAACTACAACATCGGCAGGTCGCTCGCCGAGCTCAACCGCTGCGACGAGGCGCTTCCCTATCTCGAGCGCCGAGAACAGATGCTCGGCACACACCCAGACGTGACCGCGGCCAAGCAGTCATGCGGCGCGTGAGGCGCGCCTAGCGCCAGGCCGTCTCGACGACGGGTGCGCGCTCCTTCAGCGGCTCCCACCACTCGCGGTGTGCGGTGTACCAGCGCACGGTGTCGGCGAGCCCGACGGCGAGCTCCCAGCGTGGCTCCCAACCGAGCTCCTGCCGCAGCTTCGTCGAGTCGAGCAGGTACCGACGGTCGTGGCCCGGACGGTCGAAGACGATCGTGCGCAGGTCGCGGGGCTTGCCGGTCAGGTCGAGAATCGCGTCCGCGATCTCCTCGATCGACGCCTCGACACCCGAGCCAACGTTGTACGTGTCGCCGACCCGACCCTCGTCGAGGACGAGCTCGATCGCGCGGCAGTGGTCGTCGACGTGCAGCCACTCGCGCTTGTTCTTCGTCGCCTCGTACAGCGGGAGCGGCTTGTCGTCGAGCGCGTGCGTCGCGAAGAGCGGGATCACCTTCTCCGGGAACTGGTACGGCCCGTAGTTGTTCGAGCAGTTGGTGATCGTGATCGGCAGACCGTAGGTCTCGTGGTACGCACGCACTGCGTGGTCCGCGGCCGCCTTCGACGCATTGTATGGAGTCCGCGGGCGGTACGGGTGGTTTTCGGTGAACGCGTCGTCGGAGTCGAGCGCGAGGTCGCCGTACACCTCGCACGTCGAGACGTGGTGGAAACGTGGAAGCTCGGTCGCGCGCGCCACGTCGAGCAGTGTCTGCGTGCCGAGGACGTTCGTGCGAAAGAAGCGAGTCGGGTCGATCACGGCAAGGCTGTTGTGCGACTCGGCGGCGAAGTTGACGATCGTGTCCACGCGCTGGTCGCGGACGACGCGCTCGGCGAGGTCACCGTCCGCGATGTCACCTTGCACGAAGACGATGCCGTCCTCGACGTCCTCCAGGCTGGAACGGTTGCCCGCGTACGTGAGCAGGTCGAACGCGACGACGTGGTCGTCGGGGTGGCGATCGAGCCAGTAGCGGACGAAGTTGGAGCCGATGAACCCGGCGGCTCCGGTGACGAGTAGGCGCATAGCGCCCAACCCTAGCTCGACGACTGCGCGACCAGCTCGGCGCCGAGGGCGCGGGCGAGGCCAACGCCGCCATGGTTCATCACCGCATGATGGTTCCATGCGAAGACCGGCCGGGCCAGCGGGGCGATCGCGTTCATCCAGCGCTTCGTCGTGTGGACGCGCCAGTCGTACGTGACGGCGGTGCCGAGCGGCGACTCGAACAGCCGGAACGACCCTGTCCCGGCGAGCTCGCCCCTCGCACGGGCGACGATCAGGTGCGGCCGCCGTACCTCCTCCACCGTCGATTCGAACCGCACCGAGTAGGGGATCGTCGAGCGCCAGACGTGCCGGTAGACGGTTCCCTCGCCGTCACCGTCACCGTGGACGAGCTCGGTCACGCTCTGCACTCCGCGCCACCACTCCGGCCAGCGCTCGATCGCGTAGATCACGTCCCAGACGTGCTCGATCGGCGCGTCGACGAGCCACGTGGTCAGGAACGCGTAGTGAGCTTGTTCAGGCATGCGCGCAGTCCCTCGCGCCAATTCGGCAGAACGGGGGTCTCCGGTTTCTCGGAACGGAGCACCGAGTAGGAGGGTCGAGGCGCCGGGCGGCCGAGCTCCTGGCTCGAGATCGGTCGCACGCGGGTGTCGAGGCCCGCCTCCACGAAGATCGCCTCGGCGAACTCCGCCCAGGTGCACTCGTCCTGCGCAGCGACGTGGTAGACGCCGAACGGCAGCCCGACGAGCGCTCGCGTGGCTTCCGCGAGGTGCCCGACGTACGTGGGCGAGCCGCGCTGGTCGTCGACGACCGCGACCTCGTCCCGCTCTGCGCCGAGCCGAAGCATCGTGCGGACGAAGTTGTTTCCGGTCGGGCCGAAGAGCCACGACGAGCGCACGACCCACGTTTGCTCTCCGGCCGCGGCCTCGCCGTGGAGCTTCGTGCGCCCGTACGCAGACAGGGGATCAGGCCCGTCGGACTCGACGTACGGCTCGCGCTTGCGACCGTCGAAGACGTAGTCGCTCGAGTAGTAGACGAGCGGTGCCCCGAGCGAAGCGACGTTCTGGGTCCCGCCGACGTTCACCGCCGCGGCTTCCTGCGGGTCGGACTCGGCGCCGTCGACGTCCGTCCACGCGGCCGCGTGCAGCACCAGGTCGGGGGCCAGCATCGGCGGAGCCGGCAGCGTGACGTCCCAGTCCGCGTGGCCGAGGGCCACGAGCTCGTCCTTCCCGAACGTCTCCGCGAGCGCGCGGCCGAGCTGGCCGCCGGCGCCCGTCAGGACGACGCGTCGAGGTCTCGTTGCGACAGGATCGGCGACGACGTGCTCCAGAGGTGCGCGACGCGTGCGTCGTTCCACGCGATCGCGTTCTCGTCGGAGTCGGATGGGTTGTACTCCTCAGTCACGTGGTAACAGAAGAGGAGGTCGGTCAACGCCTCGAAGCCGTGCGCATAGTGGCCCGGGATGTAGACGGCGACCGGGTTCTCGTCGCCGATGTCCTCGGTGAACGTCTCGCCGCTCTCGCGGTCGAGCACGACGACGCGCGCCGTCCCCTGTAGGCAGGCGAACAGGTCGTCCTGACCGCGCTCGTGGAAGTGCAACCCGCGGATGACGCCTTTGCGCGAGAACGAGACGTTCGTCTGCCCCCACGGCTTCGCCAGCCCGGACGCGCGCGCGAGCTCGACGAACCAGCCGCGCTCGTCTTCGAACCGCCGGAGCGGGATCACCTCGAGGCCCTTCATGCGGGCTTGTTCGCCCCGGTCTCCTCGACGAGCGCGCCCAGCTCCGAGAGCGCCTCGTGCGTCCCCGCGTCGTGCCACCAGCCCTGAAGGCGGTGGACGTCGAGGCAACCCTGCTCCGCGTACGCGCGATTGACGTCCGTGATCTCCAGCTCGCCGCGGCTCGACGGACGAAGTTCGCGGATGAGCTCGTAGACGCCGGCGTCGTAGCAGTAGAGCCCAACGACCGCGTCGGAGGTGGGGGGCGACTCGTAACGCGTGTCCACGACTCCCGCCTTCTCGACGACGTCGCTCACCCGCCCATCCTCGCCGTACACGACGACGCCGAAGCGCTCGGGATCGGGTACTTCCTTGATGAAGATCTGCGCGCCCTCTCCTCCGTTCACCCAGTCGCGGATCGCGGCGACCTCGGCGAACTCGAACAGGTTGTCACCGAGGCAGACCACGAGCTTCCCCCCGCCCGCGAAGCCCTCGGCCATCCCGACGACCTGTGCGATCCCGCCCGGCTCCGTCTGCACCTTGTAGGTGAGATCGAGGTCGAACATCGGCTGCTCCGAGCCGCGGGCCGGCATGCGGCCGTCGCCGAGCAGGTCGATCAACTGCCCTGCGTGACCCTGCCCCGTCACGATCAGCACCTCGCGGATCCCCGCGAGCTGCAGAAGTTGGAGCGGGTAGTAGATCATCGGCCACCGCGCGACCGGCAGCAGATGCTTGTTCGCGACGCGCGTCAGCTCGCCAAGGCGCGTCGCCTCGCCTCCGGCAGCGATGAGTCCTCTCGCCTCCACGAGAGGCGATGGTACTTTCCTGCCGGTGGACGAGGACCGCGAGAAGTTTGTCGACCCCGAGGCAGGGGTCGTCGAGGGCGAGGACGAAATCCCGCGCCAGCCTGCGCCTCAGCTCGATCCGTACACGCCCGAGCCCGGCCCGCGGCCCGGCGATCGACGTGCGTTCTCGATCCTGCGCTGGGCTTGGCTCCCGATCGGGCTGGCGGTCGGGGCGATCGTGCTGTACGCCATCTTCAGCTAACCGAGGCGCAGCGGCACGCCGAGCGTCCCGCGCGACCAGAGCTGGACGCTCGCCCCGCGCGGCAGCCGCGCCTTCAGGGTGAAGAAGCCGCGAGGTGTCGTCGCCCGCGTGCCGCCGAGACAGCGCCACGCACCGCCGCCGTGCGAGTAGCGCAGACGGTAGGTCTGCCTGCCCGTGCCGGCGCGCACCTGGTCCCAGAGCGTCGTGACCGCACCCGCGCGCGAGAGTTGCGCGACGGGCAGCGGGAACGCGGCGGCGGAGAGCTTCGGGGCGTTCCCGAAGGTGAACGGGCCACTCTGCCAACGCGCGACCTGCGCCTCGTCACGGACGAGGAAGTGGATCAGCATGTCGACGCGCGCTCCCGATAGGCGCGGAGGGCTGCCTGAGTGAGGAGCCCGAGCTCGTTCGCGAACTTCGCCTACGGTGCCCAGTTCGCGGCGCGACCGCCGTTCGCCCAGCGCGGCGTCCCGACGAGTGTTACGACCGGCACGATGCCGCGCGCGCGCAGCCCGCCGAGCAGGACATCCCCGCGGCCCAGCGGTACGCGGGGTCGAGGTGCGACGTCGGCTTCACCGGCCGCTTCGCGGCGATCTCGTCCCAGCGCAGGTTGACGCGGACGACGTCGGCGCCCAGGGCGTCCACTTGGTCGAGGCGCTCGTCGAACGTCCCCGGCCCCCCAAGCAACCACGCGTCGTCCTGGATCCCGTACTCGACGTAGGGGGAGGCATCCGCCCGCGTCTCCAGCACGAGGAACGCGCCGAGCGCGACGATCGCCGCGAGCATGATTCGAAGCATGCGGCCAACGTAGCCGCGTCCTGTTTTCGAGTCGTAAGCCCGAGCTCAGGACTTCGGAAGCGCTCGTGCTCGCCGCCGTGCCCCCTTGCGGCGCTTCACCTCAGGTGTGTGCAAGACCGCCTCGAACCAGACGGCGATCGCGCCGACGACGAGCGTCACAGCGAGCTTCAGGAGGCGCATCAGACCGGGCACGACGGGGCACTCTACGCTGTGACGGATGGCACGACGGCGGGACATCGACCGGTTGACGGAGCTCGAGGAGCTCTTCGCCGACCTCTGGCAGGTGCCGCGGTTCGCGGCAGGGACGCGGCTCGTCCACCGGCCGCAAATCGACGTCGTCCGCACCGAGGAGCCGCCCGAGCTCACCATCGTCGTCGAGATCCCCGGAGCCGACGCCGACTCGATCCGCGTCGTCCTCGACGGACGCCGGCTCGTCGTCGCCGGCGAGCGGCCGCGCCCTCGCGCGGCCGACCAGGTCTGGTACCGCAGCGAGATCGAGTACGGCCCCTTCGAGCGCGAGGTGTCGCTCGCCGTCGACGTCGACGCGAACGGCGCTGCCGCAACGTACGAGCGCGGGCTGCTGCGAGTCGTCCTGCCCGTCGCAGAGCGCGCCCCTGCGCCCGCGCGACTGACGATCGCGATCAGGCGGGTGGGATGAGCGAGCCCGAGCCCGAGCTCGAGCTCGAGACTCCGCCCGCGCCGCCCGACTTGGTTGAGATCCCGCGCGAGCTCGCCGTGCTCCCCCTGCGGGACACCGTCGTCTTCCCGGAGTCGATGACGCCGCTCGCGATCGGCCAGGAACGCTCGATCAAGCTCGTCGACGACGTCGTCGGCGGCGACAGGATGCTCGCCCTGTTGACGACTCGCGACTCCGAGAACGAGCAGCCTGCCTTCAAGGACCTCTACGGGGTCGGCACCGCGGCCGTGATCCACAAGCTGATCCGCGTCCCCGACGGGACGCTGCGCGTCCTCGTGCAGGGCCTCCGCCGGATCCGACTTGAGGAGCCCGTGCGGGTCGAGCCGTACCTGGTCGGGCGCTTCGTCGAGGTGCCGGACGTGCTCGAAGAGACGCGTGAGGTCGAGGCGCTGACCCGCAACGTCCAGGCGCTGTTCGCGCGCATCATCGCGCTCGTCCCGTACCTGCCGGAGGAGCTCGAGCTCGCGGCGGCGAACGTCGACGACCCGAGCGCGCTCTGCCACCTCGTCGCCTCGACGCTGCGACTCAAGACCGACGAGAAGCAGGAGCTGCTCGAGGACGTGAACGTGGAGCAGCGGCTGCGGCTGGTCTCGCGCATCCTGAACCGCGAGCTCGAGGTCTTCGAGCTCGGGACGCGGATCCAGTCGCAGGTCCAGTCTGAGATGGAGAAGGGCCAACGCGAGTTCTTCCTGCGCCAGCAGCTGAAGGCGATCCAGGACGAGCTCGGCGAGAGCGACCCCGAGCGCGCCGAGGTCGAGGAGCTCCGCGAGCGGCTGCACACGATCACGCTCCCCGAGAACGTCCACAAGGCGGCGGAGCGAGAGCTGTCGCGGCTCGAACGGCTGCCTCCTGCCGCGGCGGAGCACGGGGTCATCCGCACGTACCTGGAGTGGGTCATCACGCTCCCGTGGGGCACGGCCACTCCCGACGATCTCGACCTCGACCATGCCCGAACCGTGCTCGACCAGGACCACTACGACCTCGAGAAGGTGAAGGAGCGGATCATCGAGTACCTGGCCGTCTCGAAGCTGAAGGACGACCTGAGCGGGCCGATCCTCTGCTTCGTCGGTCCGCCGGGCGTCGGCAAGACGTCGCTCGGCCACTCGATCGCGAACACGCTCGGGCGCAAGTTCGTCCGGATCTCGGTCGGCGGTGTCCGCGACGAGGCCGAGATCCGCGGCCACCGGCGCACGTACATCGGCGCGATGCCGGGGACGATCATCCGCGCGCTTCGGGACGCCGAGTCGAGGAACCCCGTGTTCCTGATCGACGAGATCGACAAGATGGGGAACGACTATCGCGGCGATCCTTCGAGCGCCATGCTGGAGGTGCTCGACCCCGAGCAGCACTCGAGCTTCCGCGACCACTACCTCGACCTCCCGTTTGACCTCTCGAAGGTGCTGTTCATCTGCACTGCGAACACGACCGACACGATTCCCTCGCCGCTGCTCGACCGGATGGACGTGATCCACCTGTCGGGCTACACCGAGGACGAGAAGTTCGGGATCGCGCGCAAGTACCTGATCCCCAAGCAGTTCCGCGCGCACGGGTTGACGACGCGGCGCGTGGCGATCCACGACAAGGCGCTCCGACTCGTGATCCGCGAGTACACGCGGGAGGCCGGCGTGCGAAACCTCGAGCGGCAGATCGCCGCACTTCTCCGCAAGGCGGCGACGCAGATCGCGAAGGGCGAGGCCGAGAAGCTGAAGGTCGACGAGGCTCGCGCGCGCGAGTGGCTCGGGCCCCGGCGGTTCTCGCACGAGGTGCGCAAGCGCACGTCCGAGCCGGGAGTCGCTACCGGGCTCGCGTGGACGCCCGCCGGCGGAGAGATCCTCTTCATCGAGGCAGGCGCGTACGACGGCAAGGGGCGGCTCAAGCTGACCGGCCAGCTCTCGGAAGTGATGCAGGAGTCGGCGCAGACCGCCTTCTCGTGGGTCCGCTCGCGCGCGGTGGCGCTCCAGCTCGACCCGGGCTGGTTTGCCGCGCACGACGTGCACATCCACGTGCCAGCCGGAGCGGTCCCGAAGGACGGGCCCTCGGCGGGGGTCGCGATGGCGACCGCGATCGTCTCGCTCGTCACCGGACGACCTGTTGCGAACGACGTCGGCATGACCGGCGAGGTGACGCTCACCGGGCAGGTGCTTCCGATCGGCGGCGTGCGCGAGAAGGTGCTCGCCGCGCAGCGGGCCGGGCTCAAGCGCGTGATCCTGCCGCGCGAGAACGCGTCCGATCTCGAAGAGCTGCCCGCAGACGCGCGCGAGGCGATGCAGTTCGTGCTCGCCGACGAGCTGCCGCAGGTCCTGGCCGCGGCCTTGGACGGGAAAGCGCCCGCCCGGGTCCGCCGGGCGCAAGGCACCGACCGCCGCGCCGCGCTCGGGCGCTAGAACGTCCGGAACGAGCGCTTCAGCTCGTCGCAGGCCTCGACGTCCGCGTCGTCCTCGTCCACGAGGATGCGACACGTCAACTGGTACTCGTGGCGGCCGCGCAGGAGGAAGACGACGCGGTCTTGCAGCCCGCGCCCGTCCCTGCAGTAGACGATCACGTAGCTCCGCGCCTGTCTGCCGTCGAGCGTCGCCGAGCCACTTCGCACGACGAGCGCAGTCGAGCCCAGCCGCTCCGCGAGGCGGGCGCGACATCGTTGAGCTCGGCCACCGCCTCGTCCCAGAGCTCGGGGCGAAACGGCTCCGCGAGCCGGAAGACCGCGACGGCCACGGACTCCGGTCCTTCCGGCTTCCCCGCGAGCACCGTCCGCGGGGCGCGCTCTACCTCCCAACTGGCGGGGGCGCTCGCGGTCAAGCCGAGCCCACGCAGCTGCTGCGATTCTTCGCCCGACCCAGACGTTCCGCAGGCTGCGAGGATTAGGGTCGCAAGGGCGAGGGGTAGAACCCCTCCACAAGCGATCGAAAGGACGCGAACGGCATGGCCAGGACAAAGGATCGGCTCTCGGACACCGCGGACAACATCCGTCCGTACGTCGAGCGGGCCGTCAAGGACGACGAGATCCGGAAAAACGTGCGCGACGCGTTCGACGCAGCTCGTGAGATCTACACCGAGCTGATGGGTCCGCGGGGGATGGTTCCGCTCGCGGCCCGCGTCGCGACCGACGAGGATCTCCAGGACAACCTGCGTCGCGCGGTCGAGGACCTACGCAAAGCGGCGACCCGGCTCCAAGGCAAGAATGACCACTCCGGCCGGAACTCGACGCTGCTGATCGCCGGGATCGCGATCGGCGTGCTCTTCAACCCCGTCACCGGCCCGGCGACCCGAAGCTGGATCAAGGGTCTGCTCGGCGACGGCGACGAGGACTTCACGTACCAGGGCAACAACTCCGGGAACTAATCGCCGGAGCGTCGCCCGCGCGAGCCTTCGCGCCCGCCGTCTTGCGAGAGCGGCGGCGGCGCGAACGCGCGGACCAGCGAGCCGTCGCCCTCGGCTGAGACGGGCGCGACGAACGCGCGCCTGACCGACCCCGGCCGCAGCCCGCTCGCGATCGAGATGTCGGAGACCTGCAGCAGGATCGCGCCCGGCTTTGGGGCCGTCGCGGTCGCGTTCGCTGCGGGAGCCCAGCCAGCGCCGTCCGGGAAGACTATGTCTTCGACGCGGCGCCACGCGACGAGGTACGGGTAGGCCGAGACCACGCCGTCGTAGCCCATGTGGAGCATCCCGAGCGGGTGGATCTCGAAGTGGAGGTGGTACGGCGTGCCCTGGGCGCCGCCCGAATTCCCCATGAACCCGACCACGTCCCCGGCTTTCACGTCGGCGCCGTTCTGCGCGAGCGGCGAGAAGGCGGAGAGGTGCGCGTAGTAGAACTGGTTGCCCTGCCTGTCGCGGAGCCAGAGCCGATAGCCGCCGACGTTGTTCCAGCCGACCGAGAAGAGCGTCCCATCGGCGACGGCGAGCAGCGGCGCGCCGAGTGACGAGAAGATGTCCTCGCCGTGGTGCCAGCCGGTGTCGGCGCGCGGGGCGCCGAACGTGTTCGTGAACGACGACTGGCCGTAGACCGGGAAGACGTACCGGCTCGGCGTGAGCTTCGGCCGGACGCCGATCGGTGGCTGACGCACGAGCGGGATCCCGGACGGCTCGGCCGGCGATGGCTTCGCCTCCGGGCCGCGCGGGGTGGTCGGGACGGGCAGCGCGCCCGTCGAGGTCTGCGTGCTCGCCGCTTCGGGCGCGGTGACTGAAACATCCGCGTAGCCGACGAGGATCTGCGTTCCGGCGGGGAGGCCGCCGTGCTCGGCCGTCAGGCGGATGTCGAGCGCCGTGATGTTGCCCCGGTACGAGCGCTCCGCCGGAGCGGTGCCCTGGGAGAGCACGATCGCGTAGCCCCAGGTGCCGAGGTCGACACGGGCGTTCGGGCCGATCGCGGCCGGCTGCCCCTGCACGACGAGCGAGCCGACGCCCGCACCCTCGAAGTCGCCCGACGTGCCCGCCGCGCTCGCGCGCGCCTGCGCCGAGCCGCGAACCGCGGTCGCGGTGACCTCACCCTGGAAGAGCGAGAGCGAAGTGACCTCAGCAGAGGCGTTCGCCGTGGAGAGTTGGCCGGGGCTCGCCGACGCCGAGGCGACGGAGCCGCCCCAGGAGACGACGTCGGCGCTCGGGAACGAGCCGGCGTTCCCGAAGGAGACGGAGTCGACCGGCGCCGACACGAAAGTCGTCGCGGCGCCTGAGGCCCCCGGCACGATCACTTTGAGCGCAAATGCCTGCGCGGTCGCGCCGCCGTCCCGCGCCGCGGACTCCGCCCCGGCGATGCCAGGGGCCAGCGCGAGCGGGAGGAGCGCCAACGCGATCGAGAGCCGCTTCCCCACCGAGCGACTGATTCTGGCACAGGCATCTACAGGCCGCCGAAGCCCCACGCACTCAGCACCTTGCGAATGAGAATCGTTCTCACTATCCTGCGGCCCGTGGCCGAGCTCGTGCTTCCCCCCGACGTCCGCGTCACCCCGCAGCGCCGAGCGGTCCTCGATGCCGTCGAGCGTCAGGTTGGATCGTTTTCGGTGGTCCAGGTGTACGACCGCGCGCGTCGGCGCGAGCCGTCCCTCGGCCTCGCGACGGTCTACCGGACGATCGAGCTGCTGCGAACGACCGGCTCGATCCGGCAGCTCACCGGGGCAGGCGAGGGCGCATACGTCCGCTGCCACACGGGGCATCACCACCACCTCGTCTGCGTGTCGTGCGGCGCGGTCGAGGACACCGAGCTGTGCGGTGCACCCTCAGCCGCGGTGCTGCAACGCCGTCACGGGTTCCGCGCTCAGAACCACGAGCTCGACGTCTACGGGCTCTGCGCCCGCTGCGCATGACCTGGATTGCGATCCCCTTCGCGCTCGTCACCGTGCTCGCGGCCTTCGGCGGAGGCGCCGCGGCGCTGCGCCTGAGCCGCGACCTGACGACGGCGATCGCGCTCACCGGCGGGGTCGTCGTCGCGGTTGCGCTGTTCCACGTTCTGCCTGAGGCGACCGAGATCCTCGACTCTCCGCGGAAGGTGGGGATGCTCGTTGGGGCGGGATTCGTCGGCTTCTTCCTCGCCGAGCGGCTGCTCGTCCTGCACCACCGCGATGCCCCCGAGGAAGCGCGCGCGCACAGCCACGTGGGCGCGCTCGGGGCCGGAGCGGTCGCGATCCACACGTTCATCGACGGACTCGGTATCGGTATCGCGTTCAGCGTCGACACGGCGACCGGCGTACTCGTCTTCCTCGCGGTCGTCGCGCATGACTTCGCGGACGGACTGAACTCGGTCGCCTTCGTGCTTCACCAGGGAGGGACGCGCCGACGGGCGATCACCTGGCTCGCAATCGTCGCGATCGCACCCCTTCTAGGAGCGATCGTCGGCGGCGCCCTCGACATCTCCGAGCAGTCGCTCGGCGAGTTGCTCGCGCTCTACGCCGGCTTCTTCCTCTTCATGGGCGCGACCGATCTCCTCCCGCACGCGCACGAGCACCCATCGGCGAAGCGGGTCGCGGTGACGGCGGCGGGGTTCGCGGCCGTTTTCCTCGTCAGCCTGTTAGCCGCGCACTAGACGCTTGATGTGAAATCGCTGCGATAGCGGCCGCGAAGCGGCCGCCTTTAGGGGTCTTCGCGCGTCGCGGATCCGCGCGAGCGGATTCGCGTCTTGCGCAGCTAGTTGCCGCCGAGCTGCTTGCGCGCGAACGCCTTGAAGCGCGCGCGCGCATCGTCGTCCGGGCCGAGCGGCTCGTCGTCGGCGTACTTCGGGTCGGCCGCGATCTCCTCGGCGACCGCGCGCACCTCCTGCAGCAACGCCTCGTGGTGCGCGGAATCCTTCAGGAGCAGATCGACCCACGTGTCCGACCCGTCGTAGGGCGGCAGGTCGTTGTCGAAGAGGAGCTGGCCGAGCACGACGCCGACGCGGATGTAAGCGAACGTCCGGAACGCGAGCACGCGGTTCGGCGACTCGACGAGCTTCCCGATGTCGGGATTCTCGCGCTGGATTCGCTCGACGATGCCGCCGATCGGCTCGTCGACGAGAGGGATCCAGATGTCGTCCGGGGCGCTCATGGTCGAAGAATGGCCTATTGGGTGCGCGCCCGCCAGGCTACTTGCACGGCGACCGCGATCAGGAAGACGGCGAATAGGCGCCTGAGCACGTCCTCGGGCAAGGCGAGCGCGACCTGGGCTCCACCGAGTACGCCCGCGACCGAGGTCAGCCCGAGCAGGAGCGCGGGCTTCCAGCGGACGTTCCCGTACGAGGCCTGCCGCCAGGTGCCGGCGGCTACCGTGGGCAGGATCGCCGCGAGCGACGTCGCCTGTGCCTCCACTTGACCGAGCCCGAGCGCGATCAGCGTGGGCACGAAGAGGATCCCGCCCCCCACCCCGAACATCCCGGCGGCGATCCCGGCGGCGAACCCGAGCAGGACGGCGAGCGCGAGAGTCATGCGAGTAGCCAGACGGCGATCGCGACGAGGAACGCCGCGAAGAGGTACGAGAGCTCACGGGCCCGGACGCGCTGCTGGAGCGTCGCGCCTGCTGCCGCGCCCGCGGCCGCGGGCAGGCCGACGAGCAACGCGTGCGCGAGGTCGACCTCGCCGGCGATCGCGAACGTGATCGTCCCGGCGAGCGCGGTGATGCCGATCGCCGCGAGCGACGTCGCGGTCGCAACGTGGGGCGTGAACGCGAAGAGCAGGATCAGCAGCGGCACGACGACGATGCCGCCCCCGACCCCAAAGAGCGCGCTCATGAAGCCCGCGAGCAGCCCGATCAGCGCGAGCTTCACGTGCGTATCGTAGGCGCGTGGAGCCGGACGAGCTGCTCGAGCGGCTGCGGGAGGCGCCCGAACGCGCGGCGCTCGTGCTGGACGTCGACGGCGTGCTCGCCCCGATCGTCGACCGTCCCGAAGACGCGCGCGTGCCGGAGGCGACCCGCGATGAGCTCCGCAGGCTAAACGGCAGGTACGCGCTCGTCGCGTGCGTGAGCGGGCGCGCGGGCGACGACGCACGACGAGTCGTCGGGCTCGACGAGCTCGTCTACGTCGGCGAGCACGGGCTCGAGCTCGACCCCGAGGCGCCCGCGTGGTCGTCGCGGCTGCGCGAGTTCGCCGAGAGCGTCGCGTGGCCGGTCGAGGACAAGGGGCTCACGCTCTCCTTCCACTACCGCACCGCCGAGGATCCGGACGCGGCCGAGACGTACCTGCTGGACGTCGCGACGCGTGCTCGCGACACGGGCCTCGTGCCGCGCTTCGGCCGGATGGTGCTCGAGGTCCGGCCGCCGCTCGAAACCAACAAGGGGACTGCTGTGCGCCATCTCCTCCGTGCGCGCGGCATCGAGCGCGCGCTCTACGCGGGCGACGACTCGACCGACCTCGATGCGTTCCGCGCACTCGACGAGATCGAATGGGGCGTTCGTGTCGGCGTCGTCTCGGACGAGGGCCCGCGCGGGATCGCGGAGGGAGCGGACGTCGTCGTGGGGTCGCCCGACGAGCTCGTCGAGCTCCTCCGTACGCTCTAGCGTTTCTTCAGCGTCTCGACCTGCTTCCAGGTGCGCGTGTTCAGCACGTGGTCCTTCGTCAGCCACGCGCGGCGAGCCTGCGCGATCCCGATCTCCATCCAGTCGAGCGCGCTGATCTGGTGCGCGTCGGTGTTCACGGGAACCTTCAGGCCTGCCTCGCCCGCGCGGCGGGCGTTGACGTCGCGCAGGTCGAGGCGGTCCGGCTGCGAGTTCAGCTCGAGGAACGTCCCGGTCTCGAGAGCCTTCGCGATCACGCGCTCGATGTCGACGTCGGCCGGCGCCCGCTTGTTGATCTTCCGCGCGGTCGGATGCCCGATGCAGTGGACGTACGGGTGCTCGATCGCGCTGACGATCCGCTCGGTCGGGTTCTTGTCGAACGCCTGGTGGAGCGACGCGACTACCCAGTCGAGCTGCGCGAGCAGCTCTTCGGCGACGTCGACCTCGCCGTTCGCGCGGATGTTCGCCTCGATCCCGCGCAGGATGCGAAACGGCGCGAGCTTCTCGTTCAATTGCTCGACCTCGCGCCACTGCGCCTCGAGCCGCCCCTCGCGGAGATAGTGCGAGTGGTCGGTGATCGCCATGTACTGGTAGCCGCGCTCGATGCAGCGGCGCGCCATCTCCTCCATCGTGTTCTTGCCGTCCGAGGACCAGGTCGAGTGCACATGGAGATCGCCGCGCACGTGCTTGACGTCGACGAGCTCTGGAAGCTCTCCCTTGCGCGCGGCGTCGAGCTCGCCGAGATTCTCGCGAAGCTCGGGTGGGATGTACTGGTAGCCGAGGAACTCGTAGAGCTCGGGCTCGTCACGCGTCGTGAAAACCTCGCCCGTCTCGGCGGTCTTGACCCCGTACTCCGAGATCGAAAGCCCCTTCTTCACCGCAGCCTCCCGCAGCGCGACGTTGTGGTCCTTCGAGCCGGTGAAGTGCTGCAGCAGGTTCCCGAACGACTCGGGCGGGACGACGCGCAGGTCGAAGCGAAGCCCGTCGTGCGAGACGACCGTCGCCTTCGTATCACCGTGTGCGGCGACCTCCGAGACCCACTCGAGCCCGACGAAGTAATCGATCAGCGCTCGCGGGTCCTTCGCCGTGGCGATCACGTCGAGGTCGCGAAACGTCTCCTTGCGCCGCCGGACGCTCCCCGCCTCCGAGACGAGATCCGCGGCCGGATGGGCACGGAGCACCTCGACGACCGCGAGCACGGGCGCGAGGCCGGCCCCGAGCAGCGGCCGCACCGGCGCGAGCGTCGCCTTCTGCGAGAGCGCGTGCAGGATCCGCTCCTCGGTGCGCGCGCCGAAGCCCGAGAGCGCCCGCAACTGCTCGGCCTCGGCCGCCACGCGGAGGTCGGCGACGGTGGTGATCCCAAGCTCCTTCCAGATCTTCGCGGCGGACTTCGGGCCGAGCCCTGGCAGGCGCATGAAGCTCACCACCTCGGGCGGGATCAGACCCTTGCGCTTCGTCAGCGCGTGCATCTCGCCGTCGTCGACGATCTGGACGATCTTCTCCTCGATCGTCTTGCCGATTCCTGGGAGCTCCTTGGCATTGCCGTCGAGCGCCAGCTGAGCCACCGAGCCCGGGGTCTCCCGGATCCGGGTGGCCGCGCGGCGGTAGGCGATCACCCGGAACGACGGCTCGCCCTCGAGCTCCAGCAGGTCGGCCAGCAGCTCCAGCTGTTCCGCCACTTCCTGGTTCTTCGGCAGCGCCTTCGCCACGGACAGCGATCATAGGCGCGTGCAGGCGACCGTCTGTCTCCCGACCTACAACGAGCGCGAGAACGTCGAGCGGATGGTGCGCGCCTTAGTCGCCGAGGGTGTGCGCGTGCTCGTGATCGACGACAACTCCCCGGACGGGACCGGCGAGCTCGCCGACAAGCTCGCAGTCGAGCTCGACGGCGTGGACGTCCTCCACCGAGAACGGAAAGAGGGGCTCGGCCCGGCCTACCTCGCGGGCTTCCGCCGCGCGCTCGCGGACGGCGCCGAGCTGATCCTGGAGATGGACTGCGACTTCTCGCACGTGCCCGGGGACGTCCCGCGTCTGATCGCGCAGGCCGAGCGGGACTCGGACCTCGTGCTCGGCTCGCGCTACGTGCCGGGCGGCCGGATCCCGAACTGGGGACTGCTGCGGCGCTTCGTCTCACGGGGCGGCTGCGTGTACGCGCAGCTCTGGCTCCAGGTGCGCGTGCGCGACCTGACCGGCGGGTTCAAGTGCTACCGCCGACACGTGCTGGAGGCGATCGACCTCGACGCGATCGACGCGAAGGGCTACGCGTTTCAGATCGAGACGACCTACCGCGCACTGCGCAAGGGGTTCCGCGTCGTCGAGGTACCGATCACCTTCGTCGACCGCGAGGAGGGCGGCTCGAAGATGTCGAAAAGGATCGTGCTGGAGGCGATCTGGAAAGTGCCGGCGCTGCGGTTCGCCGCGCTCCGCGGCGACCTCTAGCGGAAGTGCTCCCAACCGCCTGTGGGAACGCCGTCGACCCCGAAGCCTTCCTCGCAGCGCCCGATCACCGTGAAGCCGAGGGGGTCGGGAGTCGCCGCGAGCAACTCGTAGTCCTCGCCGAAGCCGAGATCCTCGACGGTCGCGCCGTCGGCCAGCGGGACGAGGTCGAGGTCGATCGCGCACCGGACGCCCGAGCGCGCGGCGATGTGACCGGCGTCCTGCGCGAGGCCGTCCGAGAGGTCGAGCATCGCGCTCGCCACGCGCGCGAGGCGACGGCCTTCCTCGAGGCGAAGGGGCGGGCGGAGGTAGCGGGCGTTCCGGAAGGCCGCGCCGGCCGCGCCGAGCGGCCCGCTGACGACCAGCAGGTCTCCCGGCCGCGCGCCTGAGCGTCCGGGGACACGCTCGGAGCGGCCAAGCGCGGTCACGCTGAGCAGCAGCTGGTCGGAGCGCGTCGTGTCACCGCCGAGCACCGGCACACCGGTCTCGGCGATGCCCTCGTACAGCTCCAGCACCTCGTCCACGCTCGTCTCGCCGGGCGCGGCGAGCGAGACGATCAGGCCCGCGGGCTCGGCGCCAGACGCCGCGAGGTCGCTCAGGTTGACGGCCGCCGCCCGCCAGCCGAGGTCGCGCCACGAGATCCAGTCGAGCCGGAAGTGGACGCCCTCCACGAGCGCGTCCTGTGTGACGACGAGCCCCTCGACCTGCGCGGCGTCGTTCTCGATCGCC
>JACCTU010000011.1 GCA_013812235.1 Actinomycetota bacterium
TCAGCTGGAGCCGCTCGATGTCAACGTCGGAGTACAGGCGCGTGTTGCCGGCCGTCCGCTTCGGGTTGACGAGCCCCTTCTGCTCGTAGATGCGAAGCGTCTGCGGGTGCATGCCGACGATGTCGGCCGCAACGCTGATCATGTAGCGCGCGCGGTCGTCCACTAGCTCACCTTTCGAAACTCCTCGAGCAGCTGACGCTGCTTCCTGTTCAGCCGCTTCGGCACCTCGAGCTTGAGGCGCGCGAGCACGTCGCCCTTGCCGCCGCCCGAAAGCTTCGGCGCGCCGCGGCCGCGAATCCGGAGCAGCTTGCCGTCCTCCGAGCCTGCCGGCACCTTCAGCGAGACCGCGCCGTCGGGCGTCGGCACCTCGACCGTCGTGCCGAGGGCAGCGTCAGGAAACGACACCGGCACCGTCACGAGCAGGTCGTCGCCCCGGCGCTCGTACGTCTCCGAGCGCTCGACGTGCGTGACGACGTAGAGGTCGCCCGCGGGCGCTCCGCCGTACCCGGCCTCGCCCTTGCCCTTGAGGCGGATCCGCGTGCCGTCCTTGACGCCGGCCGGGATCTTGACCGTGTATCGCTTCGTGCGCCGCTCGCGACCGGATCCCTTGCACTTCGGGCATGGGTCTTCGATCACGGTGCCGTTGCCGCGGCAGCGGGGGCACGGCTGCGAGAGCGCGAAGAGCCCCTGTGACTCCGAGACGACGCCGCGGCCGTTGCAGTCCGGGCAGATGCGCGGCGACGTGCCTGGCTTCGCGCCGGACCCGTGGCACTCCGAGCAGGCGGTCTCGAGCTCGACGGGCACCTGCACCTGCGCGCCTTTCAGCGAGTCCTCGAAGGAAACGTGGACGTGCGCCTCGACGTCGGAGCCGCGCTGCCCGCGCTGCTGCTGACGCTGCTGGCGCCCTCGACCCCCCCCGCCGAAGAGCCCGCCGAAGAGATCGGAGAGGTCGCCGAGGTCGCCGACGTCGAAGTTGAAGCCGCCGCCCGGCTGGCCGCCGCGCGCGCCGTTCGCGCCGAACGCGTCGTACTGCTTGCGCTTCTCGGGGTCCTTCAGCACGTCGTACGCCGACTGGACCTCCTTGAAGCGGGTCTCCGCGCCCTCGTCGCCGGGGTTGCGGTCCGGGTGGTGTTCGCGAGCGAGTGAGCGGTACGCCTTCTTGATCTCGTCCTGCGACGCACTTTTCGAGACACCGAGCGTGTCGTAGAGCGACGTCATTCGGCGATCGTCACTCGCGCCGGGCGCAGCACGTGGTCGCCCAGCCGGTAGCCCTTCTGGAGCACCTCGAGCACGGTTCCGGCCTCCGCGTCCGAGGGCTGCGAGAGCAGCGCCTCGTGCACGTGCGGGTCGAACGGGCCGTCGGTCTCGATCTCCGTGAGCCCTTCCTTCACGAGCACGTCCATCAGCTGGCGATGAACGAGACGCACGCCGTCCTCGAGCGTGGCCTCCTCGTGCTGCTCGGCCGCCTCGAGCGCGCGGCCGAGGTCGTCGAGCACCGGCAGGAGCTCCTTGACGAGCCGCTCGTGGGCGCGCGCGACGAGCGCCTGCTGGTCGCGTGCGGCCCGCTTGCGGTAGTTCTCGAACTCGGCCTGGAGGCGCTGGAGCCGGTCGACGAGCTCGTCGCGTTCATCGGTGAGCTCGTCGGTTGCGGCGCCAGGCGTCGGGGGAACCTCCCGGTTCCCCCGATCCCCCTCCCCTGGTCCGCTCTCGCGGACAGGAGGCTGCGCGGCCGGCGGGTCGTTACGAGACGACTCCGTCACTACCGCTTCGCCCCCTCTTCTTCGTCGATGACCTCGTACTCACCCTCCTCGACGACCTCGTCGTCGGACGTGGGCGCGCCGTTGCCGGCAGACGAGGCTTGCGCCTGCGCCGTCGCCTGCGCGTAGACCGCCTCTGCGAGCTTGCGCGAGGCCTCCTCGAGCGCGTCCGTCTTGCCGCGGATCTCGTTCACGTCCGTCGACTCGAGCACGCCGCGGAGCTCCATCACGCGACCTTCGATCGTCGAGGCGTCGGCCTCGTCGAGCTTGTCGCGATGCTCCTTGAGCGTGCGCTCGGTTTGGTAGGCGAGCTGCTCGGCGACGTTGCGCGCGTCGGCGAGCTCGCGGAGCCGGTGCGCCTCCTCGGCGTGCGCCTCCGCGTCCTTGATCATCCGCTGAACCTCGTCCTCCTTGAGGCCAGAGCCGCCCTCGATCCGGATCTGCTGCACGTTGCCGGTGCCGAGGTCCTTCGCGCTCACGTTGATGATCCCGTTCGCGTCGATGTCGAACGCGACCTCGACCTGCGGCATACCGCGCGGTGCGGGCGGAATCCCGACGAGCTGGAACTTGCCGAGCGTCTTGTTGAACGAGGCCATCTCCGACTCGCCCTGGAGCACGTGCACCTCGACCGAGGGCTGGTTGTCCTCGGCAGTCGTGAACGTCTCCGACTTCTTCGTCGGGATCGTCGTGTTCCGCTCGATCAGCCGGGTGAACACGCCGCCCTTCGTCTCGATGCCGAGGCTGAGCGGGGTGACGTCCAGGAGCAGGATGTCCGTGATCTCGCGGTTGATCACCGCGGCCTGGATCGCAGCGCCGACGGCGACGACCTCGTCCGGGTTGACGCCCTTGTGCGGGTCCTTACCGGTGAGCTCCTTCACCTTCGCCTGCACCGCAGGCATGCGGGTCATGCCGCCCACGAGCACGACATGCTCGATCTCGTTCGAGGTGAGGCCCGCGTCGGCGAGCGACTGCTTCGTTGGTTCGACCGTGCGGTCGAGCAGGCCGGCGACGAGCTCCTCGAGCTTCGCACGCGTGAGCTGCAGGTCGAGGTGTTTCGGTCCCTCCTGCGTCGCCGTGACGAAGGGCAGGTTGATCTGCGTCGTCATCGTCGACGAGAGCTCGATCTTCGCCTTCTCGGCCGCCTCGTAGAGGCGCTGCAGGGCCATGCGGTCCTGCGAGAGGTCAATCCCCTGGTCCTTCTTGAACTCGGCAACCATCCAGTCGACGACCGCCTTGTCGAAGTTGTCGCCGCCGAGGTGGTTGTCCCCGTTCGTCGCCTTCACCTCGAAGACGCCGCCGCCGAGCTCGAGCACCGACACGTCGAACGTGCCGCCACCGAGGTCGAAAACGAGGATCGTCTGGTCGGCGCTGTCCTTGTCGAGCCCGTACGCGAGTGCGGCCGCGGTCGGCTCGTTGACGATGCGTAGGACTTCGAGCCCGGCGATCTTGCCGGCGTCCTTCGTCGCCTCGCGCTGCGCGTTGTTGAAGTAGGCCGGGACCGTGATCACCGCGTGGGTGACCGGCTCGCCGAGGTACGCCTCGGCGTCGGCCTTCAGCTTCTGCAGGATCATCGCGCTGATCTCCGGCGGCGCGTAGTCCTTGCCTCCGGCCTTCACGCGCACGTCGCCGTTCGGGCCCTTGTCGACCTCGTAAGGGACGATCGTCATCTCCTCCGAGACCTCGTCGTGCTTGCGGCCCATGAAGCGCTTGATCGAGAAGATCGTGTTCTGCGGGTTCGTCACTTGCTGGCGCTTCGCGGGCGCCCCGACGAGCCGCTGACCGTCGTTCGTGAACGCGACGACGGACGGCGTGGTGCGGCCGCCCTCGGCGTTCGGGATCACGGTCGGCTCGCCGCCCTCGAGCACGGCCATCGCACTGTTGGTCGTGCCGAGGTCGATACCGATGGTCTTTGCCATGTGCTTTCGTCCCTCCTTTGAGAAAATCTGAGCGCGATCTTAGCAGATCCTTCCTGGCGCTAGGATGCGGCCGTGAGCGAGCAGCTGGTGCCACGGGACGAGGCGCAGGCGGCGCTCGAGGCTAGGCGCGAGCTGGGCCCGGACTACGAGGACGAGCTCGTCGAGCGCTTCGCCGAGCGAATCGAGACGCGCCTACGGGAGCGCGCACCGGCGAAGACGAACGACCAGAGCACGGCGATCGTGATCGTCTCGCTCCTCGCCGCGATCCCGCTGATCGCGATCGCGGGAGGCACCGTAGGGCTCGCGGGCGTGATCGCGGTCTGCGCCGCGCTCGTGCTCGTCAACTGGGTCGCTCGCTCCTAGATGCTTGATGTGAAGTCGCCGCTTCAGGTCTTCGCAGCTACTGATGCTTGATGTGAAATCGCCGCGACAGCGGCCGCGAAGCGGCCGCCTTCAGGGGTCTTCGCGCGCAGCTACTAGCGTGCGGCGCCGATCAGCGCGCCGCCCGCGACGATCAGGAGCGCCCCGAGGACGAGCCGCCGCCCCACGAGCTCGCTCCGCCCGATCAGCAGGGCGGAGAGCCCCACTCCCCAGAGTGACTCGGTTGCGACGAGCGGCGAGACCACCGTCACGAGCCCGCGGTAGTAGGCCTCGAAGAGGAACACGTACGAGAGCCCGAAGCAGATGCCGGCCGGGACGAAGGGGAGCGCGCGGCGCCAGTGCGCCCGGCGAGCGAGCAGCCCGAGGACGAGCGAGCCGCCGAACAGCGTCGCCGCCGCCGCCGCAGTCGAAGCCACAGGCGTCTCGCCGGAGAACCAGCGAACGAACGTGTCGCGGCTCGCGAACAGGAGCGTGCAGCCGATCGCCCACACCATGCCGACCGCGCGGAAGCTCTCCGGCCGCAGCCGCTCCCACACGAGCGCGGTGCCGCCGACGACGATCAGCGCCGCTCCTGCGAGGAGCGCGAGTTCGAACGCCTCGTCGAGCACGAGTAGGCCGAGCGCGACGGTAACAAGCGGCGCGGCGCCGACGACCACCGAAGCACGCGCGGCACCAGCGTCGCGGACGGCGAGCGTGAAGAGCAGCTGCGAGACGCCGGGCGCGAGCAGGCCGGCAAGCGCGAAGATCGCGAGGTCGCTCGGATTCGTCTCCCCCGAGCCGAAGGGTACGGCGGCGAGCGCGACGGCGAACGCGACCAGCGCCGTCGCGGCCGCACCGAGGCGGGCCTCGGGCGTCCGCAGGAGGCCGAGCCGGACCGCGACCGTCATCGCGCCGAAG
>JACCTU010000025.1 GCA_013812235.1 Actinomycetota bacterium
GCGCGCGGGTCGATCTCCGCGTGGTAGCCGGTGATCACACCGGCGCGCTCGAGCCGCTGCACGCGCTCGGCGACCGCGGGAGCGGACATCGAGATCCGCCGGCCGAGCTCGGCGACCGTGAGCCGACCGTCCGCCTGCAGCTCCCTGAGCAAGCGAAGGTTGATCGAGTCGAGCAGGTTCGCTTCGTAGGCGTTCGCGTCGCGGATCCGTGCATTACGCGCCAGTCGAGCCACCGATCCCTTCGTTTTCGCCTTCCGCGAGGACGTGGACGCGACCAGTATGACGCCCGTGCGATCCGAGCGGGTGCGGCCCGAGCTCTACTTCGTCGGGAGCGCGATCTTCCACTACCTCGGGCCCGCGTTCGCCGTGCTCCTCTTCGCGCGCATCGACCCGCTCGGGGTCGCCTGGCTTCGGATCGCGAGCGCGGGCGCCGTGTTCGCGCTCTGGCGCCGGCCCTGGCACGCGCTTCGCGCCGCGGACCGCGAGACGAAGCGTCTCGTCCTCGCGCTCGGTCTCGTGTTCACGGTGATGAACAGCTGCTTCTACGTCGCGATCGACCGGCTTCCCCTCGGCACCGTCGCGGCGATCGAGTTCCTGCCGGTGATCGGGCTCGCGGCGCTCGGCGCGCGAACGCCGCGAAACGCGCTCGCACTAGCGCTCGCCGTTCCGGGCGTGTACGTCCTCACCGACGTGCGACTCGAGGGCGAACCCGTCGGCGTCGCCTTCGCGTTCGCGAACGCTGCCCTCTTCGCGCTCTACATCGTGCTCGCACACCGCATCTCCCGGAGTACCGCGCTGAACCGGATCGACGGGCTCGCGGCGGCCATGCTCGTCGCCACGATCGCGATCACGCCGATCGGCGGCTGGAGCGCGGCGCCGGCCATGCTCGACCCCGTCGCACTCGCCGCGGGCATCGGCGTCGGGCTCGCGTCGTCGGTGCTCCCCTACGTGTTCGACCAGCTCGCGATGGCGCGCCTGACCCGCGCGACGTACTCGCTGATGGTCTCGCTCCTGCCCGCGACGGCGACCGTGATCGGCGTGCTCGTGCTTTCGCAGGTTCCGTCCCCGCTCGAGGCGCTCGGCGTGGCGCTCGTGGTCGCCGCGGTCGCCGTCCACCGCGAGCCGGACGAGCCGAGAGAAAGACTGGAGTAACGCGGTCTTGCACCGGCAAACGACCGAGCCCGCCGCCTGCTACCTTGTGGGCACGATCTAGAGCGAGTCGGTGTTCGCGCTTGTGCGCCTCCCTTACTTGTTCGTGAAGTGATGTAAGGAGGTGTTTTCATATGGCTAGCGGAACCGTTAAGTGGTTCAACGACAGCAAGGGATACGGGTTCATCGCCCCTGAGGACGGTGGCAAGGATCTCTTCGTCCACCACAGCAGCATCAGTGGTGACGGCTTCAAGACCCTCGCTGAGGGCGCGAAAGTCGAGTACGAGTCGCGCCAGGGCGACAAGGGCCCCGAGGCGACCAACGTCGTCCTCGCCGCCTCTTAAGGCGTCGAGAAAGCCCCGGCTGTGGCCGCTTCGGCGGCCACAGCCATCCGAACTTTGAAAGGCAGCCATCGCAGAGAAAGAAGCGAAGGTCGAGATGGAGGGCGAGGTGATCGAGGCTCTCCGCAACCGGATGTACCGGATCCAGCTCGACAACGGACATGAGACACTCGGCTACATGGCCGGGAAGATGAAGCGATACCGGATCCGGATCGGACTCGGCGATCGCGTGAAGATCGAGCTGTCGCCGTACGACCTCGAGCGCGGCCGGATCGTCTACAGGCTCTCGTGAGGATGCTCGGCAAGAACCCGCGCGGCAAGATGCTGTGGTTCAACGAAGAGAAGGGCCACGGCTACATCGAGACCGAGGAGGGCGAGCGCCTCTACGTCGAGGGCACCGGCTTCGTCGCCGACCCTCCCGAAGGCCCCGTCGCCGGACTCGTCGTCGAGTTCAGGATCGTCGAAGGCCCCGGCGGACGCTTCGCCGAGTCGACGCGCTTCGTCGAAGACATCTCGCCGCGGCGCGCCCGCAGGCGCGGCTCGCGCTAAGCGCCTCACTGCTAAAAGTCCGGCCGTGAACGGGTTTCCGCTACCCGGGTCGAGTAACGCCGTGGTCGCCGTGCCGGCGCCGGGCTCAGGCGTCGGCTGGTGGGCCGGATCGTCGAGCGCCGCGCTCGACGAGGACGGCACGTTCGTCGTCGCGTATCGCGTCCGCACCGGGGAGAAGGGACGCGGCTCGACGGTCGTCGCGCGCTCCGAAGACGGCGAGCGCTTCACGACGGTCGCCGAGCTCGGCCAGGCGCGCTTCGGCGCGCAGTCGATGGAACGCCCATCGCTCGTTCGCGCCGAGAACGGGCGCTGGAGGCTCTACGTCTGCTGCGCTTCGCCCGCACCGAGCAAGCACTGGTGGATCGACGTGCTCGAGGCCGACAACCCCGCCGACTTCGCCAAGGCAGAGCCGCGTACCGTCTTCCCCGGCGACGAGCAGACCGGCGTGAAGGACCCGCTCGTGCAGCGTGTAAACGGTGGCTGGTGCGCATGGATCTGCTGCCACCCGCTCGACGAGGCCGACGAGGAGGACCGCATGACGACGGCCTACGCGACGAGCGCGGACGGGCTCGAGTGGACGTGGCACGGCACCGTGCTGGCTCCTCGGCCCGGAACGTGGGATCAGCGGGGCGCTCGAGTCACCGCGGTCCTCGCCGACGGCCGCGTCGCGTACGACGGACGCGCCTCGAAAGAAGAGAACTGGTTCGAGCGAATCGGGCTGGCGCAACTCGGCCCGGACGACAGCATCGAACAGACAGCGGACGACGCCGTCTACGACGCGCGCTACCTCGACGTCGTGACGCTCCCCGGCGGGGGCTACCGCATCTACTACGAAGCGCGGCTGCCCGACGAGAGCCACGAGCTCCGCACCGAGCTGATCCCGGCCGACTAAGCGTCGTCCTGTCGCACCCAGAGCGTGACCACGCGCGCGACGAGCGTGACGAGGAACACCTGGCCGAAGAGCGCCTCGAGCACGGTCAGCGCCTGCGGCAGCCCGACCGCGGGCGACAGGTCGCCGAACCCGAGCGTCGTCAGCGCGACGAAGCTGAAGTAGAGGTACTCCGACTGCATGTGCGGACCGGGTTGCGCGAAGAACGGCTCACTGCGGAACTCGTTCACGGCGAGGTAGAGGAACGCAAACAGCAGTCCGACGAGCACGTACGCGCAGAGCGCGCCGAGCACGGTTTCCCGCGTGACCCGGCGGTGCTTGAGGATGCGCCTCAGCGTGATGGGCAGGGTGGCGGTCACCAGCAGCCCGGCGGGCAGGAGGTAGGTCAGGCCGACGAGCGAGGTCGAGTTGACGATCAGCACGAGCGGCGCCAGGGCGACGCACGCGCCGACCTGCAACCAGTGGCGCCGGCTGAGCCGGTGCCCCGAGTCCGGGTCGCTGATCGCGACGACCAGCGCGGCTGCGGCGAGCAGGGTGCTCCCGAGCGCGCCCCAGCGCTCGTCCTGAACGAGCTCGAGCAGGAAGAAGTTCGCCAGCAAAAGGGCGAGGAGGCTCGCGTTGCTGTCGAGGAGGTGAACCGCGTCCCGCCTCGCGATGCTGCGGATCGCGGCCACGCCGCCATTATCCCGCTCGGTTGGGGTGCCCGCCCAGCGGGTAGGGAGGCCTGGGAGCCCGCGCCGGGAATACCTCGAGGGGCCCCCAGCGTTCCCTCTTGTACGGGGCAGTGCGCTCGCCGCACGCCCCATTTTCTACGAACGTAAGGAGTTGAACCGAACTGAGCACCCTGCTTGAAGCACCGTTTCAGGCGCTCCTGGACGAAGCCGAGGAGCGTGGACAGATCGACGAGGCCGCGATCGAGGCGTTCGCGGTCGAGCACGACCTCGAGGAGGACGACCTCGGGGCGCTTCGCGCTGAGCTCGACTCCCGCGAGGTCGAGATCCTCGCACCGGCTCCCGCCGAGGAGGTCGTCTACGAGGCCGGTCCGACCACCGGCACGGCCGACGCGCTGACCCTGTTCATGAACAGGGCCGGTCGGTACCAGCTGCTCACGGCGGCCGAGGAAGTCGCGCTCGCGAAGCGGATCGAGCGCGGCGACGCAGCGGCCAAGGAGCGGATGATCAACTCGAACCTCCGCCTCGTGGTCTCGATCGCCAAGCGCTACCAGGGCCACGGGCTGAGCCTGCTCGACCTGGTCCAGGACGGCGTGATCGGCCTGAACCGCGCGGTCGAGAAGTTCGACTGGCGGCGCGGGTTCAAGTTCTCGACCTACGCGACCTGGTGGATTCGCCAGGCCTGCCAGCGCGCGGTCTCGAACCAGTCCACCGTGATCCGCGTCCCCGTGCACGTGCACGAGCGGCGCGTGAAGATCTCCCGCGAGCGCGGCAAGCTCGAGGCCAGGCTCGGCCGCGAGCCGACGCGCGAGGAGCTCGCCGAGGCGACGCAGCTGCCGCTGCAGCACGTCGAGGAGGCACTCGACGCGGCGCAGGCGAACGTCTCGCTGAACCAGACGGTCGGCGGCGAGAACGACGGCGAGCTCGGCGACCTGTTCGCCGACCAATCGTCTGCGGACCCGTCCGACGAGGCGGCGGACTCGTACCGGCGCCTCCTCGTGCGCAAGGCGGTCGCGAGGCTGCCGGAGCGCGAGGCGCACATCGTCACCCTCCGCTTCGGGCTCGACGGCGAGCCGCAGTCGCTCGAGGCGATCGGCAAGGAGGTCGGACTGACGCGCGAGCGCGTGCGGCAGCTCGAGACCCAGGCCTTCGCGCGCCTTCAGACCGAGCTCGCCGGCATCGCCGACGAGCTCGCCAACGCGGCGTAGCCGCCCGTTCGTAACCGGAGGCCCGGCGGCCGTGACGGCGCCGGGTCTCCTGGCTTAGGAGAGGGCCGTGCGACCCTCGGGCTGCGCGGCGGCGCGCGCCTGCTCGAAGAGCAGGGTGATGACGGCGGGGTGGGACAAGCCCCAGGCCGCCAGGCGATCCTTCCCGCGATCGGCCACGGCCGAGTACGCGAAGCTGGACTCGCGGACGTCCACGTGCCAGCCGGACTCGTCCAGGTAGTGCAGCAGCTGTGAGCTGCTCACGGGTTGGGCCGCAGAGGCCACAGGAGCCGGCTCAGAGTGGCCGACGTCGGCCGTGCTCGCATCACCCGTTGGGGCGTACTAGACGCCCGGTCCCGAAATACCCGGTGGGGGTATACGTTCTGCACAGCATGACACGTCTCGGACTCCTCATCTCAACCCTGATCGCGGCGCTCAGCCTCGCCGCCGGCGCCGGCTCTGCGACCCCCTCCGTACCGTCAATCGTCTTCGCGACCGGCACGAACGTCTTCGTTCGCGACGCGGACGGCGCCCTCCGCCAGCTGACGGACCGCCTAGTACGAGGGCTTGCCTTCGTGGTCTCCCGACCGGAGGAAGATCGTCTACGTCAGCGCTCGAAGCGGCGACGCGGAGATCTACGTCATGAACGCCGACGGCACCGGCCAGCGCCGGCTCGCCGGGAGCAAGAAGGGCCCGCAGGACCAGTACCCAGCGTGGTCCCCGGACGGCAAGCTGATCGCGTTCGCCAGCAACCGCAACGGTGAGGCGGACATCTACGTGATGCGCTCGGACGGGACGGGCTTGCGGGAGCTGACGAAGAACGCCGTTTGGCTCGAGGACACGCAGCCGCGGTTCTCGCCGGGCGGTTCCTCGTCTTCTCGTCGAACCGGGTCGCCTTCTCGAACCCCGAGCTCTACCGAATGCGAGTCTCGGACGGCGGCGGCCTCGTGCGGCTCACACGCTGGGGCTCAGGGGGCGACCTCACCCCCGGCGACGACCTGATGGGCGAGTACTCGCCCGACGGCGAGCGGATCGCGTTCGTGTCCGACCGCAGTGGCGGCTACGCGATCTGGACGATGAACGCAACGGGACCGGGCTCCGCCGCGTGATCGCCCAACCCGGCAAGAACGTCGCGTTCCCCCGCTGGTCTCCGGACGGCCGCACGCTGCCCTACACGTCGTTCAGTTCGAGCGGAAGCGCGAGCGACTTCCGTCTGCACACGATCGGCGCGGACGGCACGAGTCCGCGCGTGCTGCGCGCGGGCAGCGAAGCGGACTGGTAGCGAGTGGAGGGG
>JACCTU010000033.1 GCA_013812235.1 Actinomycetota bacterium
GTGTCTACCGGCGCGTGCGTTGCACGAGCCGCTCGATGTGCGCGGGTGCGCGCTCGAGCAGCTTCTGCGCACGGGCGGAGTCGAGCCTGCCCGCGGCGACCGCCGCGTCGACCTTCTGCTTCAGGGCTGCGAGCAGGGCCTCCTTCAGCCCGTCGACCGACTTGCTCTTTGCCGTCGCAATCTGCGCGAGCGACTTGCCCGACCGGAGCTCGGTTGCCAGCTGCCTGTGCGTGAGACCGAGGTACGTCGAGGCGGCCTTGAGCAGCCCACCGCGTGCACCCCTCGTGCGCGCCGTGTGCGCACGAGGGGTCGCGTTGACCATCCGCTCGACGAGTTGAGGCGCGCGCTGCAGCAGACGATCGGCGCGAGCAGCGTCGAGCTTGCCTGCGGCTTTCGCAACCTCGACCTTCGA
Organism: Actinomycetota bacterium; assembly: GCA_013812235.1. GTDB lineage: Bacteria > Actinomycetota > Thermoleophilia > Gaiellales > Gaiellaceae > JACCTU01. The sequence continues at coordinate 413 of JACCTU010000033.1, forward strand.
GCGAAGCGCGTTCAGGAGCGCCGACTCGAGCCCGTCGACCGACTTGCCCTTCGCTGTCGCGACCTGCGCCAACGACTTCCCGGATCGAAGCTCGCCCCGAAGCGCCATCGGCGTCAAGTCGAGGTACGAAGCCGCAACGGGAAGCAACCCGCGCTGCTGCACCTTCGCCGCACGGGGCTTCGCGTTACCGGGAGCCTTTGCAAGCCCGACGGCCGCTCCGATCCCAACGAGCACCGTCAGCGTGAGAACAACAGACGTGATCCGCCTCATAAAGTCGTCCTTTCGAAGGTGAATCGTCGAAGGGTAGCGGTCACGAATGAGGGTTTCCTGAACTGCGAGACGCCAGTGAGTAGGGGTGGGCCGCTCTGCCTGCTGTCGGTCAGTCGTTTCTCCCGGGCGCCAGCTTGGTGAACGTCGTGTACGGCGCGACCGTTCGAAAACCCATGTCGGAGTACATCGGCAACGCCATCGGGGTGGATTGAAGGACGGTGATGTCGCGTCCCCATGCTCGGCCTGCCGCGGCGGCGGCCCAGGTCAGAGCTCTGCCGATCCCGTGCCGACGTGCGCTCGAGAGAGTTCCGACGTTGTAGATGCCGCTGGCATCGCGGCTCCGAATCGCTATCGAAGTTCCCACCGGCCGCCCGTCGAGTCGTCCCACAAAGAGCTGGACCTCTGGGTCACCGGCGAAGGACGGCGGAAACAACCGTTGTGCAAGGTCCAGAGGTAGCCCGCCTTCCACGCAGACGTCGAGAAACTCGTCGAGACCTGCCCCAGCGACGGATGCGACCGTCACTCCAGCCGAGGGTGAAGGGGGGTCGGGCGGCGGATGAAGGACCATCCCCGGGTACGGCTCGGGCGCGCGATCGAGTCCGTGGGAGGGCGGGATCTCACCCAGCTCCGTCACGAGCTTCTCGGCGATCCAGGCGCGGTGAGCAATACTCCGGCCGCTCACCCACTGCAGGGCAGCCTCGAGCTCTGCCGGCGTTGTCGGCTGTGTGACGACAGTTCCGTTGAAGAGCGACAGTGGGAGACCGGTGGCGAAGGCGAAGATGCCGCCGGACTCGCGAGTCGCGCCCTCAGCACAGTGCTCGACCAGCTTTCGAAACGAGGCGATGAAGTTCTGGTCGGCGGCAGAGACAAGCTCGGACTCGCTCTTCATCTCGCCCTCCGTTCGATCCGAGGACCGCGCCGAGCGTCCGCGGCATCAGTGATGCGCCCGGCAGGATTCGAACCTGCGACCTCTCGCTCCGGAGGCGAGCGCTCTATCCCCTGAGCTACGGGCGCGGGACGCGATGACCAGTCTAGCCGGGAACGCGAACGGGCCGGCGTAGGCCAGCCCGTACCGCGTCGCGTTCGCTTCCGCTACTCGCGCCAGAGAAGCCAGGCGTCACGCCTGCGCTGGGCCTTCATCTGCTCTTGGATCACCTCATTCGAGATGTTCCCGATCGCCCCGTCGCTGACGACGTGGAACCAGACGGGCACCGACTGACGGAAGCTCTTTCTGGCCTTGCCTTTCGCGGAGACCGGAAGCTCCGCATGGACCTCGCCGAGGTCCGGCTCGCGGGCGGGCCTCTCCCCTCCGCGTGCGGCGACCGAGCTTCCGCCGAAGAGGCTGAACGTGGCTGCCCCCTCTGTTGCAAGCGGATCGCAGTCGGCAAACTGCCCAGCCTTCGACGGAGCCGCCGCGGGGGCGGCGCCGCCGAGACTCCCGTCGAGGTCGCCGTGAAGAGCGCAAGAAGCACTGCGACACGGAGGCGGGTCTTCATCGATGTTCATTCCTCTCCCCTCGGATTTCTTGGTCGAGTCGGGGGGAGGTAGCCGGGATCGATTCAGCTTTCAATATCCCTTAGGTTTCGGCGGATGAACGTCAGCGCCCGCCTCGTCACGTTGCCCCTCGCCGAGACCTTCGTGATCGCCCGCAACTCGCAGGACGAGGTCGAGCTCTGCCAGATCGAGCTCCGCACCGGCGGTGTGAGCGGCTTCGGCGAGGCGGCGCCGATCGACCGGTACGGCGAGTCGGCCGGATCGGCGCGCGCCTACGTCGAGGAGCATGCCGACCTCCTCGGCGACGACCCGTTCGCGCTCGACGAGATCTTCGACCGGCTGCCGAGGCGGGAGTTCGCCGCGCGCTCAGCGCTCGACGCCGCGCTTCACGACCTCTGCGGGAAGCTCGCCGGCCAACCGGTCTGGCGGCTGCTCGGACTGCGCCGCGCCGGTCCGCCGACCTCCTGGACGGTCTGGCTCGGCGACCCCGACGACATGGCACGCCGCGCGAAGCTGGCCGCAGCCCGGTTCCGGCGGCTGAAGCTCAAGCTCGGCGGGGGAGACGGGCTCGACGTCGAGCGCGTGCGCGCGGTGCGGTCCGCGACGGACCGCCCACTCCAGGTCGACGTGAATGAGTACTGGACGCTCGACGAGGCGCTCGAGAACCTCCCGCAGATGGAGATCGAGTACTGCGAGCAGCCGCTCCCCGCGGGCGACCCCGGAGGGCCGGAGCTGAAGCGTCGCTCGCCGGTGCCGATCTTCGTCGACGAGGACTGCCACACGCTCGCCGACGTCGCCGCCTGCGCGGAGCGCGCGCACGGGATCAACATCAAGCTCGCGAAGTCGGGGGGAATCCGCGAAGCGGTGCGGATGGCCCACGCGGCGCGGGCGCTCGGCCTCGGCGTCATGCTCGGCTGCATGGTCGAGTCCGGCCTCTCGGTGGCCGCAGGTGCGCAGATCGCGTCGCTGATGGACCACGTCGACCTCGACGGCAACCTGCTGCTCGCGCACGACCCCTGGCCGGGCGTCGAGTTCGTCGACGGCGTCCAGCTTCCCTCGACCGAATCGGGGCTCGGTGTCAGAGCCGTCGAAAATGCGTCCGCATTTTCGCCGGAGTGAAGCGCTATCTCATCCTCGCCGAGGGGCGATCGGACGACCCGCACTACGGCAAGACCGCGAGGGGCGTTTTGAAGTACGGGGCCGAGCCGGTTGTCGCGATCCTCGACTCGGCGCGTGCGGGCGAGACGTACGACGGCATCCCGATTGTCGGGAGCGTCAACGATGCACTCTGCTTCAACCCGACGACCGCGCTCGTCGGCGTCGCCACGCAGGGCGGACGCTTTCCGCCCGCGTGGCGCGAGCTGCTGAAAAGCTGCATCGCGAAGGGTCTCGACCTCGAGAACGGCCTGCACGAGTTCGTCTCCGACGACGCGGAGCTGTCCGAGCTCGCCGCGCGTCACCGCGTCGAGCTGCGCGACCTCCGCAAGCCTCCGGCCGATCTCGACGTTCCGACCGGCGAGAACTTGCAGCTCGACACCCGAATCGTCCTGACGGTCGGTTCCGACTGCGCGATCGGAAAGATGACGGTGTCGCTCGAGCTCGACCGCGCCGCCCGCAAGCGGGGGTTCTCGTCGCAGTTCGTGCCGACGGGGCAGACGGGCATCGCGATCGCAGGGTGGGGGATCGCCGTCGACGCGGTCGTGTCGGACTTCATCGCGGGCGCGACCGAGCGGCTCGTGGTCGAGGGGTACCGGCGCGGCGGCACCGACGTGCTCTTTGTCGAGGGACAAGGCTCGATCGTCCACCCGGCGTACTCCGGCGTAACGATGGGCTTGATCCACGGGAGTGCGCCGCACCTGTATGTGCTGTGTCACCTGGCCGAAACGACCGAGATCGAGGGCTACCCGGGCCACCCGCTTCCTTCCCTGACCGAGTTGGTCGAGACCCACGAGCGGCTCTCGCTTCCGATCCGAACCGCCCGGGTCGCGTGCGTCGCGTTGAATACACGCTTCCTCGGCGAAGCGGAGGCGCGTGCTGCGATCGAGGCGGCCGCGGCGGAAACCGGTCTTCCTGCGGACGATCCGGTGCGGTTCGGGCCCGAGAAGCTGCTCGACACCGTCGTCCAAAGGCGCCTGTAGACTCCTGCGCCTGCCGCCGATAGGGCGGAGTGGAGGCCTCGTGCGAGTTCTTTCGACGTTAATCGCAGCCGCAGGCGCGGCACTGTTGCTCGCCGGAGCAGGCGGCGCCGACGCCGCAGACGCGGCCGACGAGCCGATCCGCTCGGTCGTCTTCGGCGCCTCCGACGACCGAGGCAAGTACGACGACGACGGCGGCGAGTGGTTCTTCTCCGAGCTTCGCCAGACCGGTCTGATCGCCAACAAGATGACCGTCAACTGGGACCCGGCCAACCCGCTCGAGATTCGCGAGAAGCAGTTCTTCGACCGCTCGATCCCGTGGGCGACCGCGCAGGGGATCCATCTCTCCTTCGGCATCCACATCGGCAAGGCGCGCGCGATCACGAGCTCGCCGCGCGCGATCGACCACTTCGTCGAGTGGCTGCAGCTCGTCGCGCGCACTTACCCGCAGGTCACCGAGTTCGTCGTCGGGAACGAGCCGAATCTGACGCGCTTCTGGCAGCCGCAGTTCGACCGCCAGGGCCGTGGGCGCTCGGGGATCGCGTTCGCGTCGTTCCTCGCACGGTCGTACGATGCGCTCAAGGAGGTCAATTCGGAGATCACGGTTGTCGGCGTCGGTCTCTCACCGCGCGGCAACGACATGCCCCGCGCGAAGAGCAACATCTCGACCTCGCCCGTGAAGTTCATCCGCGACCTCGGGATCGGCTACCGGCGGCTCTGGCGCGACAAGCCGATCATGGACGTGTTCGGTTTCCATCCGTACCCGGCGCGCGACCGCGACTCGCTCGCGAAGGGCTACCGGTGGCCGAACGCCGGCGTCGCGAACCTCGACCGGATCAAGCAGGCGCTCTGGGACGCGTTCCACGGGACCGCCCAGCCGACCGTTGCGGAAGGGTTCGCCGCCGCCCAGCCACCCTTCCCGCCGCCGCCGATCCCGGAGCCGCCGGCGCCGGCCGAGCCCCCCGCGCC
>JACCTU010000035.1 GCA_013812235.1 Actinomycetota bacterium
GCCCGAGCAGGCGGAGCCGCTGTACGAGCGCTTCTGCGAAGCGCTGGCCGAACTCGGCGTCGGGGTCGCGCACGGCGTCTTCGGCGCGCGGATGGCGGTCGAGCTCGTGAACGACGGGCCGGTGACGATCGTCCTCGAGTGAGCTCCGCCGCGCTCATGCTGGCGCTCGCCGCGGCGTTCCTGCACGCGGGCTGGAACCTGCTGCTGGCGCGCGCACGAGACGTGCAGGCTGCGACCGCACTCGTGCTCGGCATCTCGGTCGGGCTGTTCGCGCCTGTCGCCGCGGTGACGTGGGACGTGGAGTGGGAGGTGTGGCCGTGGGCGCTCGGCTCGGCGGCGTTCGAACTCGCCTACTTCACCCTCCTCGCGTACGCGTACGAGCGCTCCGAGCTGAGCGTCGTGTATCCCGCCGCACGCGGTCTGGCACTGGTGGTGGTGCTCGCCGTCGGGATCGCAGGCGCGACCGCGGGCGAGATCGCGGGGGTCGCGCTCGTCGGCGCCGGAGTGCTCCTCGTCCGGGGACTCCGCCATCCGGAGGGTCGAGGCGTTTTCCTCGGCGCGCTGATCGCCGTCTGCATCGCGGGGTACACGCTGCTCGACGATCGCGGGATCGCGCACGCGAGCGCGTTCGCCTACTTCGAGCTCGTGGTCGGCGTACCCGGGGTCGTCTACGTCGCCGCGATCTGGCGACGTCGAGGCGCCTCCGCTCTGCGGTCGGAGTTCGGTTGGGCAACGCTCGCGGCGGCGGTCGCAGCGACGCTCGCGTACGTCCTCGTCCTGCTCGCGCTCGACCGCGCCGAGGCAGCCCCCGGCGCCGCGGTGCGAGAGACCAGCGTTGTGATCGCGGTCGCGCTCGCCGCCTTTTTCCTCCGTGAACGAGTCGGCTGGGCGCGCCTCGCCGGGGCCGCGCTCGTCGCAGCCGGAGTCGCGCTGCTATCCTTCTGACACTACATTTCGGCAGGTTCGAGATGGGCGCGCGGCGCCCATTTTCTGTGAAAGGGCTGTAAATGGCCAACGTCCACGACAAGGAGAAGTCGCTGCACCGCGAGATTGCGAATCGAGTCGAAAGCGCCATGCCCGACGTCGAGGTCCTCGCCGTCGAGCTGAACGGACCCGAGCGCTTCACGGTGTTCATCGACCGCGTCGGCGCGGGCGTCGACCACGCGCTCTGCGCACGCGTGACGGACGAGCTCCGCGACTACCTGCGCGAGTACACGATCGACGTGAGCTCGCCGGGTCTAGAGCGCCCGCTCCGCAAGCCCCAACACTTTCGGAACGCGGTCGGCCGCCGCGTCACCCTGCGCACCGAGGCGCGCACGCGCCTGCGTGGCGAGGTCGTCGACGCGGGCGACCGGGCCCTGACCCTGAAGACGGACAACGAAGCCGTGCAGGTTCCCTACGAGGAAATCCTGCGCGGGAACCTGACGGACGAGAGGTAAGCGAGATGAGCAGAGAGATCATCGAGGCGGTTCAGACGATCGAGCGCGAGAAGGGCATCGACGAGGGCACGCTCGTCCAGGCCCTCGAGGACGCGCTGCTGGCCGCCTACAAGAAGACGCCGGGTGCGGCGCGCCACGCTGTCGTCGAGCTCGACGACGAAGGGGAGTTCCGCGTCTTCTCGATCGAGCTGCCCGCCGAGCTCGAAGAGCGCCTGATCGACGAGGCGCGCGAGCGCACGATCGACGAGCTCGAGCGGATCGAGGAGGAGTCCGGTGAACGCCAGCACACGCTCGTCTCCGACGACGACCTCGACATCGACTGGGAGCAGGTTCCCGAGGAGCTGATCAAGCGCGAGGACGTGACGCCTGAGGACTTCGGGCGGATCGCCGCGCAGACCGCGAAGCAAGTGATCCTGCAGCGGATCCGCGAGGCGGAGCGCGCGATGATGTACGACGAGTACATCGACCGTGTCGGCGAAGTCGTGACCGGAATCGTGCAGCAGGCCGGCGACCGCAACAACGTGCTCGTCGACCTCGGCAAGGTCGAGTCGCTGCTGCCGCGCTCCGAGCAGGTCGACGGCGAGCGGTACGAGCAAGGGTCGCGGATCAAGGCCGTGATCACCGAGGTGCGCAGCGGCACGAAGGGGCCGCAGGTGATCCTCTCGCGCCGCGATCCCGAGTTGATCAAGACGCTGTTCGAGCTCGAGGTGCCGGAGATCGCGGACGGGCTCGTCGAGATCCGTGGCGTCGCGCGCGAGCCCGGCTACCGGTCGAAGATCGCGGTCGAGTCGCACGCACAGGGCGTCGATCCGGTTGGCGCATGCGTCGGGCCCCGCGGCTCGCGCGTGCGCATGGTCGTGTCGGAGCTCCGCGGCGAGAAGATCGACATCATCCCTTGGAACCCGGAGCCCGCGCGCTTCGTCGCGAAGGCGCTCTCGCCGGCCCGCGTGCGCGAGGTCTACCTCGACGACGACGCGAAGGAGGCGACGGTCGTAGTCCCGGACGACCAGCTGGCGCTCGCGATCGGCAAGGAGGGCATGAACGCCCGCCTCGCTGCGCGCCTGACCGGGTGGAAGGTCGACATCCAGTCCGAGCGCGAGTTCGCCACGGCCGAGGCCGAGGCGGCGTTCGGAGGCTCCGGCGACGGTGTGGACGAGTTCTCGGGCCGCTGCGCCGCGATCCTCGCGAACGGCAAGCGCTGCCCGAACGCCGTGCTGCCCGGCACCCGCTTCTGCGGCGTGCCCGCCCACCAGGAGCTCGCGAAGGTCGAGGCGGCGACGGGCGGCTTCGCGGACGGCAGCATCCAGCCGGTGCCGCCGTCGGCCGAGGGCGAGGAAGACGAAGCCGATCCAGAAGCGGATGGGGAGACCGGCGCCGAGGAGCAGGTCGCCGAGGCGTCGCCCCCCGAGGAGCCGGCGACCGAGCCGTCGCCTGAGCCCGAGGTGAACGAGCCGGAGCCCGAGACGGGCCCGCCGGTCGAGCCGGTCGCCGAAGCCGAAGTCGAAGAGGAGACCCAGCCTGCAGCGTGAGTTCTATCCCGGTTCGGACGTGCGCCGGCTGCGGGCGCAAGGCGCCGCAGCCGGAGCTCCTGCGCTTCCGGGCGGAGCGAGGCGAGCTTGTGCCCGGGTCAGGATCCGGACGCTCGGCCTATACGTGCCGCCGGCTCGCGTGCTTCGAGCGCGCCCGTGCCCGGCGGGCCTTCAACCGGACCCTGAGGCGCACGGTGCAGGTCGATCCAGCGCTCTCCCGGCTCTACACTGACCCTGAAAATGGCGAACGGAAACGGACCCAATAAGCCCAACCGGCCTGTGAGGCCGCGTCAGGGCAACCCGCAGGCCGGGCGCAAGCGCCGTGTCGTGATCGACACCGGCGCCGGACGCCCGCGCCAGGACTCGCGCCAGCGCCGCGACGACACGCCGCGCCAGCCGAAGCAGCCGCGCGAGATCGTTCCGCAGACCGGGCCGGTCACCGTCGAGTCGGGGATCACGGTTCAGAATCTTTCGCAGGCGCTCGGCCAGAAGGTGCCCGAGATCATCAAGATCCTGATGAAGATCGGCGCGCCGAAGACGGTGACGCAGTCGCTCTCCGACGAGGAGGTCGAGCTGATCGCTGCCGAGATCGAGCGCGAGATCACGATTCGGCATGCGGCGGACGAGGAGGACATCCTCGAGGAGTTCGAGGACGCGCCCGACGACCTCGTCGACCGTCCGCCGGTCGTCACGATCATGGGCCACGTCGACCACGGCAAGACGACGCTGCTCGACGCGATCCGCTCGGCGCGCGTCGTCGAGACCGAGGCGGGCGGGATCACGCAGCACATCGGCGCCTACCAGGTCGACCAGAAGGGCCGCAAGATCACGTTCATCGACACGCCGGGCCACGAGGCGTTCACGGAGATGCGCGCCCGCGGCGCGAAGGTGACCGACATCGCGGTCCTCGTCGTCGCGGCCGACGACGGCGTCATGCCGCAGACGAAGGAGTCGATCTCGCACGCGAAGGCCGCGCAGGTGCCGATCGTCGTCGCGGTCAACAAGATCGACCTGCCCGACTCGAACGTCGACCGCATCAAGGCGGACCTCGCGCAGGAGGGCCTGCAGCCGGAGGAGTGGGGCGGAACGACCCAGTTTTCCGAGGTGTCCGCGAAGCTGAAGCAGAACCTCGACGACCTGCTCGAGCGGGTCTTGCTCGTCGCCGACGCCGAGCTCGAGCTGAAGGCGAACCCGAACACGGAGGCGTCCGGGCCGATCATCGAGTCGCGCCTCGACGTCGGGCGCGGCCCGGTCGCGACGATGCTCGTCCAGCGCGGAACTCTGCGCGTCGGCGACGCTGTCGTCGCGGGCGACGCCTGGGGGAAGGTTCGCGCGCTCTACAACTACAAGAGCGAGAAGATGAAAGAGGCCGGGCCCGGCGACCCGGTCGAGATCCTCGGCTTCGACCATCCGCCGCCCGCCGGCGAGCAGTGCCGCGTCGTCGAGAACGAGCGCGCCGCCCGCCAGCTCGCGCAGTCGCGCGGTGAGCGGCTCCGACGCGAGCAGCTCGCGCAGCGCTCGCAGCGCGGCCCGACGCTCGAGAACCTCTTCGCCTCGATCCAGGAAGGTGCGATCCAGGATCTGAACCTCGTTCTGAAGGGCGACGTCGTCGGGTCCGTCGAGGCCGCCGTCTCCGAGCTCGCGAAGATCCAGCACCCCGAGGTTCGCGTCTCCGTGATCCACCAGGGCGTCGGCGGGATCACCGAGGGCGACATCATGCTCGCGGCCGCCTCGAGCGCGATGGTCGTCGGCTTCAACGTCCGCCCGAATGCGGAGGCGCGCTCGCTCGCCGTTCGCGAGGGCGTCGAGATCCGCACGTACCGCGTGATCTACCAGTTGACCGAGGACATCGAGCAGGCGCTCATCGGCATGCTGCGCCCGGTCGAAACAGAGGAGACGCTCGGCGAGGCAGAGGTCCGCAACACCTTCCGTGCGTCGCGCGTCGGCACGATCGCCGGCTGCCTGGTGACGAGCGGCGCGATCAGGCGGAACGCGCAGGTGCGCGTGATCCGCGACGGCACGGTCGTGTACGAGACGACGATCGACTCGCTGAAGCGCTTTCAGGACGACGCACGCGAGGTGGCGGAAGGCTTCGAGTGCGGCATCCACCTGGCGAACTACGACGACGTCAAGGTTGGCGACGTGCTCGAGGCCTACGAGACGAAGCAGGTCGAGCGCACCGACCTGAGCGAGGCGCCGACGCAGGCGCCCGCTGCGCCAGCCGGTTCGTAGAGACGGTCATGGACAGCGGCGGCCGCGGCCGCGAAGCGGCCGCCTTTAGGGGTTTGCGCGGCGGATCCGCGCGAGCGGATTCGCGGCTTGGAAGAAGTGGGAAGTGAACGGCTACGTCGGCATCCTCTCCGTCGAGCTGCACTTCCCGGAGGCGGGATCGTTGAAGGGCAAGCGCAAGTACGTGAAGTCCGCGACAGCGAATCTGCAGAACCGCTTCGGCGCCTCGGTGGCCGAGGTCGACCATCACGACCTCTGGCAGCGTTCGCGACTGACCTTCGCCTGCGTTGCGCGGGAGCACCGCGAGCTCGAGGCGCTGCTCGAGGAAGCCGTCCGCTATCTGAATGGTCAGGAGTACGAGTTGGTGTCGGTCGAGCGCGAGGTCGTGGTGCCAGGTGAATGAGCGCATGCGCCGTGTCAACGACGCCGTCAAAGAAGTCCTGGGCAGGGCGCTCCTGGGTCTGAAGGACCCGAGGATCGGCTTCGTCACGATCACCGGGGTGGAGACGTCGCCCGACCTGCGGCACGCAAAAGTCTTCGTCTCCGTGCTCGGGTCCGAGCGCAAGCGCGACAAGAGCTTGCAGGGGCTCGAGGCCGCGCACGGAATCCTGCAGGCGAAGCTCGCACAGGAGCTCCGGATGAAGCGGACGCCGCAACTGGCCTTCGAATACGATCCGACGGTCGAGCGCGGGGTCCGCATGACCATGTTGATCGATGAGCTCGCCCCAGACGACGACGATCGCGACTGAGCTGGCGCAGGCCGCGGAGGCGATCCGCGGCGGTGAGCGCTTCCTCGTCACGACCCACGAGAACCCGGACGGCGACGCTTTGGGTTCGATGCTCGCGCTGAAGCTTGCGCTCGACCAGCTCGGCAAGGACGCCTCGATGCTCCTCGTCGGCGACGCGCCGCTCCCGGGGGAGTACTCCTTCATGCCGCTCGACGGGCTGTTGCGAAGCGTGCCGGACGACGCGTCGCAGCGGATCCTGCTCGCGGTCGACTGTGCGAACGAGTCGCGAATCGGACCAGATCCAGAAGTGCTCCAACTGTCGCCGCTCGTGGTCGACATCGACCACCACCACGACAACAGCCGTTTCGGCGACGTGAACGTGATCGACGCGAAAGCGTCGTCGACGGGCGAGCTGCTCCGCGACCTCTTTCGCGAGCTCGACGTCGAGCTGACGCCCCAGATCGGGGAGGCGCTGTACATCGCGCTCGTCACGGACACCGGCCGGTTCCAGTACACGAACACGACGCCGAAGTCGCTTCGGCTCGCGGCGGAGCTCGTCGAGGCCGGGGCGGACCTGCATCGCATCTTCCAGGGCGTGTACGAGTCCGTGCAGTTCGCGAAGCTCAAGCTGCTCGCGCGAGCGCTCGAACGGGCGCAGGTCTACGAGGGCGGGAGGCTCGTCGTCTCCTATCTGCTGCGGGACGACTTTCAGGAAGTCGGTGCGGCGGAGCCGTACTCGGAGGGGATCATCGACTACCTGCGCGCGGTGGAGGGCGCCGACATGGCAGTGCTGATTCGCGAACCGCCTCGCTCCGGCGGGCCGCTGCACCGCGTGTCGCTCCGCGCGAGCCACGACGAGCTGGACGTCTCCGCGATCGCGCGCAAGTCCGAAGGTGGCGGGCACCGGCAGGCGGCGGGGTTCTCGAGCGAGGCGTCGATCGACGAGATCACCGACTTCGTGCGCCGCGAGTTCGCCGCGGCGCAGCCCCCGTCTCCGTGAGCCGGAAGATCCCGCGCGCGCTCGAGCCCGCGGGGATCGTGCTGCTCGACAAGCCCGCTGGCATCTCGTCGTTCGCCGCGATCGCCGGGCTGCGCCGGACGACCGGCGCTCGGACCGGCCACGCCGGGACGCTCGACCCGTTCGCGACCGGGCTGCTCGTCGTCCTGTCCGGCTCTGCGACGAGGTTGGCTCCGTCGTTCGTGAAGCTGGACAAGCGCTACGTCACCGAGGTCGACTTGACGTCCATGACGTCGACTGGCGATCCCGAGGGCGAGGTCGTGGAAGCGCACGAGCCGCCGACGCGGGACGAGCTCGACGAACGGCTGGCTGCGCTCCGGGGCGAGATCGAGCTTCCGATCCCGGCCGCGTCGGCGGTGAAGATCGGCGGGGAGCGGGCATACCGCCTGCACCGGCGAGGGGTGGCCGTGGAGATGCCGCTCCGGCGTTCGCGCGTCCACAACCTCGACGTCGTCGGCTCGAGCGGTGACACGGTCACGCTCGACCTGCGCGTCGGCTCCGGGACGTACGTCCGCGCGATCGCCGCCGCGCTCGGCGGTCACTGCCGGACGCTTCGGCGCACCGAGGTCGGGCCATTCTCCGTGGAGGAGGCCGGTCCCCGGGTGATCCCGACCGACGAGGCGCTCGCGAGGCTCGCATGAAGGTCGTGCGCTCGCCGGAAGAGCTCGCGCCGGCTCGGCGCGCAGTCGCGATCGGCATGTTCGACGGCGTCCACCTCGGGCACCGGCGCGTGCTCGAAGCGGCGCGCGCCGCCGGCCCGACGTCGACCGTCGTCACGTTCAACCCGCACCCCCGAACGGCGCTCGGGAACCGCGTCGAGCTGCTGACGACGCGCGAGCGGCGGCTCGAGCTGCTTGCGGACGCGGGGCTGGACGAGGCTCTCGTGCTCGAGTTCGACCTCGACTTCGCACGGACGACGCCGGAGGAGTTCGCCGAGAACTACCTGCGCGGGATCGGCGCGGAGGTGGTCGTCGTGGGAGCGGGCTTCCGATTCGGGCACCGCCGCACGGGCGATCTCGCGCTGCTCGAGTCGCTCGGCTTCGACGTGCGCGCCGTGCCCACTTTCGAAGGCGTCTCGTCGAGCGCGATCCGGGCGCTCGTCAAAGCCGGCGAGGTCGACCACGCGGCTGCGCTGCTGGGCCGTCCCGTCGAGATCGAGGGTGTCGTCGTGTCGGGCGACGCGCGGGGAGGAACGCTCGGCTTCCCGACGGCCAACCTGCAGGTCGAGCACGACCTGCTCGTTCCCGCGTACGGGATCTACGCTGGCGCGGCGCTCGAAACCCGCGCGGCGATCTCGGTCGGAGTCAACCCGCACTACGGCGGCGTCGAGCAGCGCGTCGAGGCGTTCCTAATCGACTACGAAGGCGACCTGTACGGCCAGCGCCTCGTCGTCGAGCTCTGGCGCAAGCTTCGCGACGAGCGCTCGTTCGAGAGCGAAGCCGAGTTGGTGGCCCAAATCGCTCGGGACGTCGAGGAGACGCGCGCGGCCGAGCGGCCGGTTTATGCTGCAAAACCATAAAAACCACGCCGCAAGATTCGTCCCGGCGAGGGGTCTTTGTTGGCGTGGAAGGCAAATCTCAGGGCCCCGCGCTTGCCGTGTACGAGAGTGTCCGATGCCTCGAGTGCGGGGCGGTCTACGTAAAGCCTGCGCGTGGCGGGACCGCGCGGCTGAACCCCGGCTGCCCGGAGTGCGGCTACGTCGGCTGGCTCTCGGTCGACCTTCCGCTCAAGCCGCGGAACGCGCCGCGCCGCTCCGACGAGGATCCGCCGCTGGGCCGCTCCGCCCAATCGCGCTGACGCCGCCGAAGTAGTGGTGGATGGCGGGCCAGCGGCGCACCGATCGGCCGCGGCGTTCGAGCTCTGCCAGCGCGTCCTCGGGGACGCCCGGCTCCGCGTGCACGAGCTCGCCGACAGGGTGCGCGCGTCCCGCGTCGATCGCCTCCTGCGGCTGGGCGTTGCGTCCGAGGATCGCACTCGTCACGCCGATGAGCGCGGTGCGCAGCCGCGTGCCGCCAGCGGCGCCGACGGCGAGCGCGAGCCCGTCGTCGTCGAGCGCGATGCTCGGCGCCATCATCGAGCTCATCCGACGTCCGGGTCGGGCCTCGCCGCGGACGAGGTCGGCCTCCCCGAGCATGCTGTTCAGGTGCAGGTCCAGGCCGGGGATGTAGTCGCCCGAGCCGAGACCCAGGCTCGTGGTCAGCACGCAGGCGTTGCCGCCTGCGTCGACGCTGACGAGGTTCGTCGTGTCGCGCTCCACGTCGGCTGCGACAGCGAGCGCTTCGACGAGCGCCACGACGTCGGCCCCGGGCGGCAACACGGAGAGCGTGTCGGGCACGCCGGAGAGTCCCGCGCGCGTGAGGAAGCGCGTCCCCGCGAACGCCACTTCGACGGGGGAGGTCCAGGTCGCGCGGTAACTCGCGAGATCCTCGCGGGTGACCACGCCTCCGCGTTCGTCACAAAGCGTGAGCAGCGCCTCGGCGATCGAGCCCGAGTACACGCTGTCGATGCCTTCGTCGCGAAGCAGCTCGAGCGCGTCCACGAGACCGGGCTGCTCGAGCAGCTCGCCGTCGCGCAAGAGCTTCCCTCCCGGCGCGTAGATGCGCGCTCCGGCGTCGAGCGTGAGCACCGACTCGAGCATCTCGAGGCAGCGGACGTGCGCGGGCGGCATCGGGACGCCCTCGCGTGCGAGCCGAAGCGCTGGCTCGACGAGGCGCTTCCACGGCAGCCGACCGTGCGCGCGCCACAGCTCGGCGAGCCCGGCCGCGACGCCCGGCACGCCGCAAGACGCAGCCCCGATCGCGTAGTGGACGAGCTCCTCGCCGAACGGCACCTCGAGCTCGACCATCGCCGCTCCAGTTCCTGAGGGAACGGCGACGAAGCAGTCGAGGTTCCTAGCCTGTTTCGAGCCCGCGTCCCAGTAGATCGCGTG
>JACCTU010000039.1 GCA_013812235.1 Actinomycetota bacterium
ACGTCGCCGACCGCCTCCGCGAGCGAGCCGGCCGCCTCGACCGCGCCGCGCTCGACTGCGCCTGCGAGCGCCTCTTCGTCGGGGTCGTAGCCGCGCACGTCTTCCACCCCCGCGCGCCGTGCGGCGAGAGCGACGGAGGCGCCGATCAGGCCGGTGCCGACGACTGCGAGTGAACGGACCGACATCTCAACCTGCGGTCTTGCCCATCAGCTCGACGAGCGCGAACACCTCGCGCGCGAACCCGGGGAAGTCGCCGGCGGGGATCTGCTGCGGCCCGTCCGAGAGCGCCTGCTCGGGGTCGGGATGCACCTCGACGATCACGCCGTCGGCACCGGCGGCGACGGCCGCGAGCGTCAACGGCAGAACGAGGTCGCGTCGTCCGGCCGGGTGAGACGGGTCGACGACGACGGGCAGGTGCGTCTCCTGCTTGAGCACCGGCACGGCGGCGATGTCCAGTGTGTACCGCGTCGAGGTCTCGAAGGTCTTGATCCCGCGCTCGCAGAGCATCACCTGGTCGTTGCCTTCGCGCACCACGTACTCGGCGGCCATCAGGAGCTCCTCGATCGACGCCGACGGCGAGCGCTTCAGGAGCACGGGCTTCTCGGCGCGCCCCACCTCGGAGAGGAGCGTGAAGTTCTGCATGTTCCGCGCGCCGATCTGGATCACGTCCGCGAGCGTGACGACCGCCTCGACGTCGCGCACGTCCATCAGCTCGGTCACGATCGGCAGCCCGGTCACCTCGCGCGCCTCGGCGAGGATCTCCAGCCCCGCCTGGCCGAGGCCCTGGAAGGAGTACGGTGACGAGCGCGGCTTGAACGCGCCGCCGCGGAGCATCGTCGCGCCCGCGGCCGCGACGACGCGGGCGGTTTCGAGCGTCTGCGCGCGCGTTTCGACGGAGCAAGGGCCCGCGATCAGCCCGAAGTACGAGTCGCCAATTCGACGGCCGAGCGAGTCGATCATCGTCAGGTCGGCCGCCAGCTCGCGCGAGACGAGCTTGTAGGGCTTGACGATCGGCAGCACCTGGTGGACGCCCGGGTAGGCCTCGAGCGGGAGCGACGCGAGCAGGTCGCGGTCGCCGATCGCGCCGATCACGGTCGCCTCGCGGCCGGTCGAGACACGCGCCGAGACACCCACCTCGGCGAGACGAGCGACGACGTGCTCGGTCTGGTCGGCCGTTGCGCCCGGCCCCATGACGATCAGCAGCTCCGGGGCCGCCTGCGTGGACATTCGCCAAGTCTACGGGCGGTAATCTCAACTGCCTTGGCGACCGAGGAGAATACGGACCGGCTGATTCAGGAGCTTCGCGCACAGATCTCCGACAACGACCGAGCGATCGTGCGCGCGCTCAACAAGCGGCTCGAGCTCGTCGGGCGGCTGAAGCGCCACAAAGAGGAGCAGGGGATCGAGTTCGTCGACCCGCAGCAGGAAGCGTCGATCCTGCGCGACCTCTCGCGCGCGAACCGCGGGCCGCTGACAGAGGAAAGCCTCCACGGCCTGTACCGGGAGATCCTCGACCTGACGAAGCGCGAGCTCGACCGATGAGGGTCTTCTCGGGCATTCGCGCTTCGGGGGACAAGACGCTCGGCAACTACAGCGGGGGGTTCCGGCAGTACGTCCGCACGCAGGAGGAAGCGGCCGCAGCGGGCGGCGAGGCGGTCTTCTGCGTCGTCGACATGCACTCGATCACGACTCCCTTCGAGCCAGAGGTGCTGCGCGAGTCGACGCTCTCCGTCTTCGCGTGGCTGATCGCCACCGGGCTCGATCCCGATCGCTCGATCGTGTTCGTGCAGAGCCACGTGCCTGCACACTCGGAAGGCGCCTGGCTCCTCGGAGCCGTCACGGCGTTCGGTGAGCTCCGACGCATGACCCAGTTCAAGGAGCGCGCCGACGAGCAGGACTTTGTCTCCGCGGGCCTCTTCACCTACCCCGTCCTGATGGCCGCGGACATCCTGCTTTACGACACCGACGTCGTCCCTGTCGGAGACGACCAGCGCCAGCACGTCGAGCTGACGCGCGACATCGCGGAGCGCTTCAACCAGCGCTTCGGCGAGACGCTCGTCGTGCCGCGCGGCGTCTACCCCGAGGAGGGCGCGCGCGTCAAGAACCTCCAGGAGCCGGACCGCCTGATGTCGACGACGCGCGGGGCGCCGCAGGGCGTCGTGCGGATGATCGACGAGCCAGACGTGATCAGGAAGAAGTTCAAGACCGCGGTCACCGACTCCGGGCGCGAGGTCAAGCACGACCCGCAGGAGAAGGCGGGTGTCTCGAACCTGATCGAGATCATGGCGGTGGCGACCGGCGCGTCGATCGCCGAGGTCGAGTCGCGTTACGACGGCGCGGGGTACGGGCAGTTCAAGGAGGATGTCGGCGAGGCCGTGGTCACGTTGCTGACCCCGTTTAGGGAGCGCTACGACGAGTTACGATCGGACGAGGGAGCGTTGCTGGGGTTGATGAAGCGAGGCGCCGAGAATGCTGCCGGCGTCGCGAACCCCACGCTCGATCGCATGTACGAGCGAATGGGCTTCGTGCGTGCGTGACCTCGGGCGCACGCGCCTGATCCTGCTCGGCGCGATCCTTGCCTTGACAGCTGTCGCCGGCGTCTTGCGTTACACGGAGACGGGGCTCGTCGTCCTGTTCTTCATCTCGCTCGCCGCGCTCGCGGGGCTCGCCTGGTCGATCTCGTTTGCGACCGAGGCGCTCAGCGTGCGA
This sequence comes from Actinomycetota bacterium, assembly GCA_013812235.1. Classification (GTDB taxonomy): domain Bacteria; phylum Actinomycetota; class Thermoleophilia; order Gaiellales; family Gaiellaceae; genus JACCTU01. The sequence goes on from JACCTU010000039.1 coordinate 2,710, forward strand.
ATCGGTCCCGCGGCGACTGGTGTGCTGCAGGCGACGCTCGGAAACATCCCCGAGATCTCGGTCGTGCTGTTCGCGCTGAACGCCGGCGAGATCGTCGTCGCGCAGACCTCGCTGCTCGGTGCGCTCTTCTCGAATGCGCTGCTGATCCTCGGGCTGGCGATCGTCGTCGGCGCGTGGAAGTCACGCGACGGCGTGATGCAGTTCCAGGCGCGCCTGCCGAACGACACAGCGACCTTGCTCATGCTGGCGATCTTCATCATCGTGCTGCTCGGGCTCGCGAACACGTCAGGTGACCGGGCGAGCGAGCACGCGACGGAGATCTCGGTGATCGGTGCGGTGCTGCTGCTCGGCGTGTACGTCGTGTGGCTGTGGTCGTACCTCCGCGAGGGAGCGGCCGAGCATCGCCACCACGTGCAACGCGAAGCGGGACTGAAACTGTCCGTGGCGATTGGCCTGATCCTCGGCGCAGGGCTCGCTGCGACGTTCGTCTCGGAGTGGCTGATCCACGCGATCGATCCGGCCGTCGACGCGCTGGGGATCTCACGCCCGTTCGTCGGTCTCGTGATCGTCGCGATCGCCGGGAACGCGGTCGAGAACGCGGTCGCGGTCACGAGCGCGGCGAAGGGCGAGAACGACCTTGCCGTCTCGGTGGTGAAGAACGCAGTTTCGCAGACGGCTGTCGTCGTCTTCCCGCTGCTCGTGCTGCTCTCGCTCTTCTTTGCGGAGCCGCTCACGTTCGTGCTCGACCCGGTCTACATCGGCGCGCTCTTCTTGACGGCGATCGCGTTGTGGCAGGTGACGGGCGACGGACGAGCCGTTGCGTTCGAGGGCTACTCCCTGATCGCGCTGTTCGGGATCCTGGCCGCGATCACCTGGTACCAGTAGCGGCGCGGAGCAGCTCGATTTCCTCGTCGGTCAGCTCGCGCCAACGTCCGGAGGCGAGGTCGCCCAGCTCGAGGCCGGCGTAGCGGGGCCGGTGCAGCCGCGTCACCGGCAGGCCCACCGCAGCGCACATCCGCTTGACCTGGTGCTTGCGACCCTCGTGGATCGCGAGCTCGAGCCGGCTGGGCCCGAGCCGTTTCGCGCGCGCTGGTGCGGTGCGACCGTCGTCGAGCTCGACGCCTTCGCGGAGCT
>JACCTU010000065.1 GCA_013812235.1 Actinomycetota bacterium
CCCTTGAGCAGGACGACGCAGCGGAACCGTTCGACCGCGCGGCGGACAGCCTCCAGCCGGTGCGCGGCGACCCAGCTCGACTGCTCGCCGAGCAGGCGTCCAAGCTCGCCCTCGTGCGGCGTGAGCACCGTCTGAGCGGCACGCTCGAACGGCTCGAGGCCGCGGAGGCCGTCCGCGTCGACGACCGCGGGAAGGTCGGTCTCGGCGAGCAGGTGCCGGACGAGTGCCTCCCTCCCCTCGCCGAGGCCGGGTCCGAGGGCGAGCGAGCCGGCGCGCTCCGCCGCGTCGAAGACCTCCTCGATCGGCCGCTTCACCGCTTCGAGCAGCCGGAGCTCGAGCACAGGCAGCGACTCGGCGGGCGCGACGACGGCGACGTAGCCCGCGTCGGCACGAAAGGCCGCTTCGGCCGTCAGGCACGCCGCTCCCGTCAGCCCGGGAGCCCCACCGAGGACGAGCACCGATCCCGCGGTGTACTTGTTGTCGCCCGGCTGCCGCCGCGGAACCAGGCGCAGCACCTCGCGGGTGACGCGGTGGTGCTCCGTGTCGCGCAAGGGGAGCCCGATGCCGGCGACGGAGACGTCGCCGGCATGGAACCGGCCGGGCGCGACCTCGAGGCCGACCTTGACCCCGTGGAAGGTCACCGTGCAGTCAGCGAACACCGCGGCGCCCGCGACCTCGCCCGTCGACGCGTCGACTCCCGACGGCAGGTCGACCGCGACGACCGGCGCCCCCGCGGCGTTGATTCGCTCGATTCGCTCGGCCGCCTCGGCGCGAGGCTTACCCTGGAAACCCGTCCCGAAGAGCGCATCGAGCACGACGTCCGCGTCGTCGAGGCCGTCGCCATCCTCCGCGTCGCGGCCGGCCTCGCGGAGGATCCTCAGCGCGATCCGCCCGTCGCCGCCGTTCGCGCCGCCGCCGCAGACGCCGACGATCCGGCGCGCGTCAGGGTAGCGGCGCAGCACTTCGTCCGCGACCGCGCGACCGGCCCGTTCCATCAACTCGTCGACGTCGTGGCCTTCTTCGGCCGCGCGCATCTCATCGGCGGTGTAGAGCGGCTGGAGCATGAGTAGTTCTTCCGGTTTCATCGTCGAGTGCCTGGGTCGCGAGCACCAAGCGATGCAAGGACGCAGGGAGCGCTCGTGCTGGATAGCACGGGCGCGACTGAGGACGCGGCAGCGCGCCGCGTGATCGCGGGCCAGACGCCGACGCATGGGGCCGGGAGAGCCACTTACGGAGAGAGGATGCAGATCGCCGCGGCGAGCTCGCGCGAGTGCGTCATCGAGAGGTCGATCTCGCCGCTGCCGAGCCGCTCCCAGGCGCCGCGGGTCCGGCCGGAGAGCCGCACACCCGGCTTCGGCCGCCCGACGATCTCGATCTCCTTCCAGGTGAAACGCACGCCGACGCCGAGCGCCTTGCCCACCGCCTCCTTGCCGGCGAAGCGGCCCGCGTAACTCTCCGCGGGCTTCGGGCGCGAGTCACAGTACGCGCGTTCGGCCTCGGTGAAGCAGCGCTCGCGGAAGCCGGCGTAGCGCTCGAGCGCGCGCTCGATCCGCGCGATCTCGATCAGGTCGACCCCGACCTTCACGGCCTCCGCTCGAGCCACTCCGGCAGGTCTGCGACCGAGGAGAGGATCGCGTCGGGCATGACTCTCGACCGCTCGACGGCGTCGGGCCGGAACTTGCCGGTGCGCACGAGCGCGGTCTTCATCCCGTGCGCCTGTGCACCCCTGATGTCTGCCTCGATGTCGTCGCCGACCATCCACGTCAGCTCCGGGTCGGCATCCACCGCCTCGAGCGCGGCGAGGAAATAGGCCGGGCTCGGCTTACCGAGCACCGTCGCCTCGACGCCCGCTGCGTACTCGAGCCCGGCGACGAACGCTCCCGAGTCGAGCAGCGGCCCGCGCGACGTCTGCCACCAAGGATTCTTGTGGAGGCTGTAGAGCTCGGCGCCAGCGTCGATCTCCGCGAACGCGCGCGCGATGTTCATGTACGAGAAGACGCTGTTCGTCTCGGGCGTCTCGTCGGCACCGCCGATCAAGACCACCTCGGGGGAGTCGCCGACGAGCTCGACTCCCTCGAGGTCCTCGACGATCGCGGGCATCGTCAGCGCGAGCACGCGCCGCCCTGCGAGTGCCTTCGCCGCCGCGCGCGGGGTCGTCTGCAGCTCCTCGTCGTCGAGCTGAACACCCATCGCGCGCAGCTCCTCGGCGAGCGCCGCGCGCGAGTGGGTCGTGTCGTTCGTGACGAAGCGCAGGCGGTGCCCGACCTCCCGGAGGCGGTTGACCGCGGCGGCCGCACCGGGGATCGGTTCCCCGGACACGTGCAGCACCCCGTCCACGTCGAGCAGAATGGCGGCCACTACGGCCCGCGATCCGGCGGCTTTCGGGCGCCATGACGATCGCAGGCCGGTAGGTCCGGTCCATCGATCGCGACGAGCGAAGCCCGGCAAATCCGGGCTTCGCGCCAGAGCGTCAGAATCCGGCTCATGCCCGCCGACTTTATCCGGGTGACAAGGTCAGTCGCGCTCCCGCCTGACGAAATCGAGCTCCGCTTCTCCCGGTCGAGCGGGCCGGGAGGTCAGCACGCGAACACCTCGGAGACCCGCGTCGAGGCCGTCTTCGACGTCGAGGGCTCGACCGCGCTGAGCGAGAACCAGAAGCGCCGGGTCGTCTCGAAGGCCGGCTCCACGCTCCGAGCGATCGCGCAGGACGAGCGCAGCCAGTGGCGGAACCGCGAGCTCGCCGTCGACCGCCTCGTCGAGCAGCTGCGGCGGGCGCTGCACGTCGAACGAAAGCGGGTGCCGACGAAGCCGAGCAAGGCAGCGAAGGAACGCCGGCTCGAGGAGAAGCGCCGCCGCTCCGACGTGAAGAAGCTCCGCCGGACATCTAGCTAGCTGCGCAAGTCGCGAATCCGCTCGCGCGGATCCGCGACGCGCGAAGACCCCTGAAGGCGGCCGCTTCGCGTCCGCTGTCGCAGCGATTTCACATCAAGGCTCTAGGTCTCGAGAACCTCGTCCAGCGGGGCGTCCTCGTCCGCAAGGCGCGCCGGATCGGCCACGCGCGCACCCGCCCGGATCAGCTCCTTCAGGCGATCCTCGGTCTCGTCGTCCTGACCGACGACGAGCGCGGCGGCGAGCCGTCCGTCACGCACGTAGAACCCGATTGCCTTTCCTTCCTCGAGCGTGCCGCGGAAGACGATGTCGTCGACGTCCTCGACGTCCCCGAACACGCGGAGCGTCAGCCCGAACACCTCGGAGAAGAAGGCGGAGACCGTGTCGAAGCCGCCCTCGCCGCCGGCGATCAGCTTGCCGACCTCTGCGCCGGCGTAGTTCGCGTTCGACCAGTGCTCGATGCGGCGATGCTTGGCGAAGATCGGGTCGTAGAAGCGCGCGACGTCCCCTACGGCCCAGACGTTCTCAACACCGGTCTCGAAGCGCTCGTTGACGACCACGCCGTCGTCGAGCTGCAGTCCGGTGTCCTCCAGCCAGCCCGTCGCAGGCGCTACGCCGATGCCCACGACGGCGAGCTCGGCCTGGATCACCCTTCCGCGCGACGTCTCGATCGAGTCGAGCGCCGTGCGCCCGCCGAACGACTGCACCTCGTCGCCGAGCACGAGCTCGACACCTTCGCGCGCGTACAGATCGGCGAGGAACTGCATCAGCTGGCGTGCACGAAGGAGCTCGAACAGGCCCTTGCCACGATGTACGAGCGTCACTTCCAGTCCGAGCTGCTTGAGCGACGCCGCCACCTCCATCCCGATGAACCCTGCGCCGACCACCACCGCATGCCGCGCCCCGCGCGCGGCATCGCGGATCGCCGTCGAGCTGTCGAGCGTGCGCAACGTGTGGACGCCCTCCAGGTCGATGCCGGGAACATCGAGACGGCGCGGCGTCGCGCCGCTTGCGATCAGCAGCCGGTCGAACTCGCGCTCGCCACCGCCCTCGAGCAGGACGCGACGACGCTCCAGGTCGAGGGTCGCCACGACCGCTTCGAGCTCGACCTCGACGCCGTGCTCGGCGTAGAACGCCTCCGGCTCGACGAGCGTGTCCGCGACCTCGGCCTCGCCCCGGAGGTAGCGCTTGGAGAGCGGCGGCCGGTGGTACGGGACGAACGAGTCGGCGGAGATCAGCCGCACCGTGCCCTCGCCGCCGGCTTCGCGGTACGCCTTGATCGCGCGCGCCGAAGCGAGTCCGCCGCCCACGATCAGGAGCCCGTTGCCCTCGGCCATCGTCGGCACCGTAACGATCCGATCCCCCGTTAGGCGACGAAGTACCCTCGTGTCGACGGTGGAGGCCCCGAGAACCTGACGAACGAGGCCCACAGCGCGCGGCGAGTCGGGATCGGCGCGCGCGAGCTGACGATCGGCGCGCTCACGACGAGCGCCGTCGTCCACGCCGTGCTCGTGCCTCAGCACACGGACGAGCCGCTGCTCGCGGGGGCCTTCGCGGCGGCGACGCTCGCTGCCGTGCTCGTCGCAGCCGCGCTCGGCCGGCCGGCGTTGCGCTTCGCGCCCGCCGTCGCGGCGGGACTGTTCGCGAGCCTGCTCGTCGCTTACCCCGTCGTCTACTACCTCACCGACGGCGAGGTACAGGCGCTCGACATCGGCACGAAGCTCGTCGAGGCGGTCGGGCTGCTCGCGGCGCTCAACGCGCGCGACGACGAGGAGGTCTCGTTCGCGCCGCTGACCGTGATCGTTGGCGTCTTTCTCGCGGTGCTGCTCGTGTCAGTGAGCGGCGGCCACCACTAGCGGAGCAGCCGGAAGGTTCCTACTCGACGGTGACGGTCTTCGCGAGGTTCCGCGGCTGGTCGACGTTCAGGCCGCGCAGGCGCGCGATCCGGTAGGCCAGCAACTGGAGCGGCAGCACGGCGAGCACGGCCTGGAGGAAGGCCGGCGTCTTGGGGACGTAGATCACGTCGTCGGCGTGGTGCTGGATGTCCTCGTTGCCATCGGTCGCGATCGCGATCACGTGCGCGCCGCGGGCCCGGCATTCCTGGATGTTCGAGACGATCTTGTCGTAGACGTGGATCTTCGTCGCGACGACGACCACCGGCGTGTCCTTGTCGAGCAGAGCGATCGGGCCGTGCTTCATCTCCCCGGCCGAGTACGCCTCGGTCGGGATGTACGAGATCTCCTTCAGCTTGAGCGCGCCCTCGAGCGCGACCGGCAGGCCGATGTGCCGTCCGAGGTAGAGGAAGAACGGCTTCTCGTAGTAGCGCTGCGCGATGTCCTCGATCGGGTGGTCGCCGTCGAGGAACTGCGCGATCTTCTCGGGCAAATTGTAGACCGCGTCGAGGATGAAGCCGTGATCCTCCACCGAGAGCGTGCGCCGAACCTGCGCGAGCTTGAGCGCCACGAGTATCAACAGCGACACCTGAGCGGTAAACGTCTTCGAGGCGGCAACGCCGACCTCGAGCCCGCAGCGCGTGTAGAGGACGGAGTCGACCTCGCGTGTGATCTGCGAGCCCATCTGGTTCGTGATCGCAACGGTGGGGGCGCCGGCCGCCTTCGCCAGGCGCATCGCCGCGACGGTATCGCGCGTCTCGCCCGACTGCGAGATGCCGATCACGAGGGTATCTTTCGAGAGGACCGGGTTGCGGTAGATCCACTCGGACGCGATGTCGGGCTCGACCGGCACCCGCGCCCACTCCTCGATGATGTAGCGTCCGACGACGCCGGCGTGGTAGGCGGTGCCGCACGCGAGCACGACGATGCGGCGCAGGTTCTGGATCTGCTTGTCGGACAGCCCCAGTCCTTCGAGCTCGAGCTTCGCGCCGGGCCGGATGCGGTCGCCGATCGTCTCGCGCACCGCGTCGGGCTGCTCGTAGATCTCCTTCAGCATGAACGTCTCGTAGCCGCCCTTCTCGGCCTGCTCGTCGTCCCACTCGACCGGCTCGATCTCCTTGTGCTCGACCGGGCCGTCCTTTGTGAAGAAGCGCGCGCCCTCAGGCGTGATCTCGACGACCTCGCCGTCTTCGACCAGCTGGATGCGACGGGTCTGGTTCAGGAACGCGGTCGTCGCGGAGGCGAGGAACATCTCGCCCTCGCCGACGCCGACCACGAGCGGGCACTGGTGCCGCGCCCCGATCAGCATGTCGGGGTGGTCGTGGTGGATGACGACGAACGCGTAGTGGCCCTCCAGCTCGGCGGACGCCGCGCGGACGGCCTCGACAAGATCGCCGTCGTAATGGCGCTCTACGAGGTGTGTGACGACTTCGGCGTCGGTCTCCGTGCTGAACGTGTGTCCTTCCTTCTGGAGCGAAGCCTTGAGCTCGCGGTAGTTCTCGACGATCCCGTTCAGCACGATCGCGACCTTGCCGTCGGGGCAGCCGGTCAGCGGGTGCGCGTTCTGCTCGTTGACCGCGCCGTGCGTGGCCCAGCGGGTGTGGCCGAGGCCGTGGTTCGAGACCGAGCCATTCGGACCGGCGGCGTCGATGAGGTTCTGCAGGTTGCCGACCGCTCGCACGTAGTCGAGTTGGTCGTCCTCTCGCAACGCGATGCCCGCGGAGTCGTACCCCCGGTACTCGAGCCGCTTGAGCCCCTGCAGGAGCAGCGGCTTGGCCTCGCGGCCTCCGACGTATCCGATGATCCCGCACATTTGCGTACCCCCGGTCGAGTGCCGCTTGCCCGATTGCCGTTGTGCCCGACGAGATGAACCCTCGAAACGCAAAAGCCCGGCTGCGTGGTCCGGATTTCCCCGTTGAAAACCGGATTCAGCCGAGCTCTCGAGAGACGAGAGCCGCGATCGTACCACAGAGATTCTCCGCCTCAGCAAGGGTTTTTGCCTCGGCGAGCACGCGCACGACGGGCTCGGTCCCAGACGGGCGGACGAGCACGCGGCCGCCGTTGCCCGTTCCGAGCGCGTCGATCTCGGCGCGGAGCTCCGGCGGGATCTCGCGGGTGCGTACGGGCACGTTCCGCTTCACCTGCGGCATGGGCCGCAGCACCGACGCCGCCTCCTCGAGCGTGCGGCCTTCGAGTGCGTCGCAGAGGAGCAGCCCCGCGACGAGGCCGTCTCCGGTCACGTGGCCGTCGAGCCAGATGATGTGTCCCGACTGCTCGCCGCCGAGGACGCCGCCCTCGCGCCGAAGCGCCTTGAGCACGTAGCGGTCGCCGACGTCGGTCGTCACCACGCGGATCCCGTGCTCCGACATCAGCTCGTGGAAGGCCAGATTCGTCATCACGGTCACGGCGACGAGGTCGACCTTGCGGTGGAGCGCGAGCACTGCGAGGATCGCATCGCCGTCGACCGCGTTGCCGCGCGCGTCGACCGCAAGCATTCGGTCGCCGTCGCCGTCGAACGCGACGCCGAGATCGGCGTCCACGCTCGTCACGGTCTGCTGCAGCGTCCTCAGGTGCGTTGCGCCCGAATCGACGTTGATGTTCGTCCCGTCCGGGTCGTCGCCGATCGCGTGCACCTCAGCGCCGAGCTGCTCGAACGCCTTCGGCGCGAGCTTCGCGTACGCGCCGTTCGCGCTGTCGACGACGATCTTCAGCCCTGAGAGATCGGTTCGGAAGCGCTCGAGCACGTGCTCGAGGTAGCTGTCCGTCGCGATGCCGACCTCGTCGATCGAGCCGCCGCCGCGCTCGGGCGCTTCGAGCAGCGCCTCGATCTCCTCCTCCTGCGCGTCGACGAGCTTCTGGCCGTTACGGTCGAAGAACTTGACGCCGTTGTACTCCGGCGGGTTGTGCGACGCGGAGATGACGACGCCGAGGTCGAGCCGCAGCAGCGCGACCGCCGGCGTCGGCACCACGCCGCCGAGCAC
>JACCTU010000093.1 GCA_013812235.1 Actinomycetota bacterium
GCTGACCGGCACCGATGCCGACGGTCTGCAGGTCTTTGGCGAGGACGATCGCGTTCGAGCCGACGTGCTTGCACACGCGCCAGGCGAAGAGCAGATCGCCCCACTGCTCCTCCGTCGGGTCGCCGCACACGGAGACCATCCCCTCGCGGTCCTCGACGTCGAGGTCGCGATCCTGGACGAGCAGCCCGCCGAGCACACGCTTGTAGTCGCGCTCGCCGCGGTCGGCGCGGCGACGCTCGGAGTCGAGCAGGATCCGGGTGCCCTGCTTGAGCTTCAGCGCCTCGAGCGCGGCGTCGTCGTAGCCAGGCGCGAGCAGCAGTTCCACGAACTGCTTCGCGAGCGCCGTGCCGAGCTCGGCGGAGATCGGCCGGTTGAGCACGACGACGCCGCCGTAGGCCGAGGTCGGGTCCGAGGCGAGCGCCTTGGCGTAGGCCTCCTCGATCGTCGCTGCGAGCCCGACGCCGCACGGGTTCGCGTGCTTGACGATCACACAGGCCGGGAGCGTGAACTCTGCGGCAAGGAGTCGCGCGGCGGAGAGATCGTTGAGGTTGTTGTACGAGAGCTCCTTCCCGTGTAGTTGCTCGACGCGGGAGAGCAGGTGCACGCGCGCGCCGGCCTCTGCGTAGAACGCGCCGCGCTGGTGCGGGTTCTCGCCGTACGAGAGATCGAGCACCTTCGTGAACGACGGGACGATCTGCTCCGGAAAGGCCTGGACGTCGGCAAACCAGCGGGCGATCGCCGACTCGTAGGCCGCCGTGGTCGAGAAGGCGACAGTCGCGAGACTTCTGCGGGTCACGAGTGAGAGCTCGCCGCGCTCGCGCAGTTCGGCGAGAACGGCTGCGTACTGCTCGGGTCGGCACACGGGCGCGACGTGGGCAAAGTTCTTGGCGGCAGCGCGGAGCATCGACGGCCCGCCGACGTCGATCATCTCGACCGCCTCCTCCTCACGCACGCCGTGGCGGGCGGCCACCTGTTCGAACGGATAGAGGTTCACGACGACGAGGTCGAACGGCAGGATCTCGTGTTCCTCGAGCGTTGCGACGTCGTCCTCGCGATCGCGGCGCGCGAGGATCCCCGCGTGGATGCGTGGGTGCAGCGTCTTCACGCGCCCGCCGAGCATCTCGGGCTCGGCCGTCACGTCCTCGACCCTGTTGACCGCAAGGCCGAGCTCTTCGATGAATGCGGCCGTGCCGCCGCTCGCGACGAGCTCGCAGCCAAGCTCCCCGAGCCCGCGCGCGAGCTCGTCGAGTCCCGTCTTGTCGTACACGGAGATCAGCGCGCGCACAGTTCTCTCACCACTTTCGGAAGGAGCTTGTGCTCGACCGCCTGGATCCGCGCGCGGAGCGTGTCCACCGTGTCGTCTTGCTGCACCGCGACACGCTCTTGCACGATCACAGGGCCGCTGTCGACGCCCTCGTCGACGTAGTGCACGGTCGCGCCGGTCTCCCGCACGCCCGCCGCGAGCGCATCCTCGATCGGGTGGGTACCCGGGAACTGCGGCAGTAGGGCCGGGTGCACGTTGATCACGCGCTCGGGGAACCTTTCGAGAAACGACGGCCGCAGTAGGTGCATGTAGCCCGCGAGCACGACCCATTGCACCCCGAGGCCGGCAAGCCAGTCGGCCATCGCCTCGTCGCGTTCCTCGCGGCTGGCGTGTTGGTCGAGCGGGAACACGGCCGCAGGGATGCCCGCCGCTCCTGCCCGCGCGAGCGCGGGAGCGTCCGACCGGTTCGACGCGACCGCGGCGATCGGCAGTGCTTCGTCGATCAGCGCCTGGAGGTTCGAGCCCTCGCCGGAAACGAGCACGCCGATCACTCGACGAGCCCGATCACGAGACCATCCGACCCGGCAGGCATCACCGCGCAGTAGCCGATCCCGAGGTTGAAGACGCGGCGCAGCTCCTGCTCGTCCGCGTGTCGGGCGAGCCACTCGAAGACCGGCGGCCGCTCCCAGGCGCCCCAGTCGATCTGCAGCTCGAGCCCGTCGGGGATCACGCGGCG
>JACCTU010000097.1 GCA_013812235.1 Actinomycetota bacterium
GAGAGGGCGTCGAGTACTCAGGCCTCGTGTTGAACGACCAGGGCCACGAGCGGCTGAAGGCGACGCCGCTCGGACGCGTCAACTGCACGCTCGCCGCGACCGAGACCTTCTCGCAGCGGAACGCGAACGCGTCGGTCGTCGAGTCCGCGGCGCGGGTGGAGCGGATCCTCGCCGCCGCTGACCGCCCCGCGAGCATCACGATCAGCGTCGCCTTCGGCTGCCCGTTCGAGGGTCGCGTCGATCCTGGCGCGGTGCTCGCGCTCGCTGAGCGCTTCCGCGCGGCGGACGAGGTCGTCCTTGCGGACACGGTCGGCGTCGGGACCCCGCGGCAGGTGCGCGAGCTAACCGAGCTCGTGGCCGCACTCGGCGGCACGGTCGGCGGTCACTTCCACAACACGCGGAACACCGGGTACGCGAACGCGGTCGCCGCTCTCGAAGCCGGCGCGACCGTGCTCGACGCATCGGTGGGCGGGCTCGGCGGCTGCCCGTTCGCGCCCCGCGCGACGGGCAACGTCGCGACGGAAGACCTCGTGTACCTGCTCGAGGGCGACGGCGTCGAGACCGGCGTCGACCTCGACGAGCTGCTCCGAGTGACGGCGTGGCTCGAGGAGCAGCTCGGTCGGCAGCTCCCAGGGCAGCTCGTGCGCGCGGGCCGACCCTTCTAGGCGGCCGTCGCCGGACGATAGGTCTCGCGCACAGTCCCCAACTCCCACGCGTCGTCGGTCTGGTTCAGGATCTGCCAGCCGAGCGGCACCGCACCGAGCGCGAACAGTGCGGCGCCGACCACGGTCAAAGGCTTGACGTACGCAAGGTCGCCGACGAAGACGAGTGGCAACGAGATCCCGATCAGCGCGGCCTGCCAAGCCGGGACCGCACGCGCGAGGTAGAGCCCCACGCCGAACAGTCCGAACCCGAGAGGGAAGAGCAACGCACTTAGGTAGACGATCGCGACGCCTCCGCTCTCGTTCACCCGCTCGACGAGCTGCACCATCGCGGGGCTGTCGATCGCGGTCATCTGCCACACGACGAACTCCGTTCCGACGATCGCGCACAGGGGAACCAGCCCGAGCAACGCAACCGCGGCCGCCACGTGCCCCCAGACCGGCCGTGCGCTCTTCAGCAGGTGCATCAGCCCCAGGATCCCCGGGATCGCAGCCGCGATCGCGACCAGCGCGACCGCGTGCGCGAGATACCAGCGGTTGGCGTTCGCGGCCGCGATCGCGAGGAAGTCGGCCGCGTCGGACTTCGGCTCTGGATGGATGATCTCCGTCGCCAGCAGCAGTAACGGACTGACAACGAGCGCGGCGCCTGCCGTGGTCCGTCGGAAGCTCCGCGGGTTCGTCAGGTATGACATCTGCCCTCCTTCTGGTCCGGGCGACCCTACGCCTCCATCACCGTCGGGGCAACGAGCAGCCAGTCGGGCGCGAGCTCCCCGGCCTCTCTTACCGAGCCGCCTGACCGAGCTCGGGCGGGGGCGTGTCCACCCGGACGCGCTCGCCGTCGATCCTCAGCGGCTCCGCGAGGCGCTCGCGCCCGTCGAGCGTCTGCACGATCCCGAGCGCGCGGGTGTGCGGGTGCTCGGCGGCCTCGCGGATCGTCTGCACGGGCGCGATCGGGATTCCCCGCAGCCGCTCGAGCCAGACCGCGGTCGGCTGGCGTCGGAGGCGGTCCTGCAGGAGCGCGGCGAGCTCGTCGCGGTGGGCGACGCGTGACGCGTTCGTCGCGAAGCGCTCGTCGGCGGGGAGCTCGAGCCGCCGCGCGAGCTCGGCGAACAGCCGGTCGTTGGCGGCCGCGAGCATCACCTCTCCGTCCTGAGTTTCGAACACCTGGTAGGGCGCGATGTGCGGGAACGCGGAGCCGTGTTTCCCCGGCTCGTCGCCCGCGAGCGCGTCGGCGACGTGGTAGCCGGCGAGCGCCAGCGCGGTCTCGAAGAGCGAGACCTCGACGACGTGACGTTCCCCCGACTGCAGTGCGGACAGGATCCCGATCGCCGCCCACCATGCCGTCGCGTAGTCGACGAGCGACACGCCGACGCGCACGGTCGCCCCGCCCGGCTCGCCCGTCACCGAGAGGAGCCCCGCGAACGCCTGCATGAGCGGGTCGTAGCCGGGCTCGTCGCCGAGCGGTCCGGGCCCGAAGGAGTCGATGCGGCAGTAGATGCGCGCGGGCACCTCGTCGGGGCCCAGCCCGAGCCGCTCCGCGGCGCCCGGGCGGAGGCTCGTGACGAACACGTCGGCGTTCTCGGCGAAGCGCAGCAGCTCCGCGCGGCCTTCGGGGTCCTTCAGGTCGAGCACGACCGAACGCTTGCCGGCGTTCACCGCGAAGAACATGGACGGACCCCAGGCGCGCGCCTCGTCGCCGTCCGGCCGCTCGACCTTCGTCACCTCCGCGCCGAGCGCGGCGAGGAGCTGCGTGCACGCGGGCCCGGCGAGCGACGAGGTCAGGTCGACGACGCGGATCCCCGCGAGCGGGTGGAACGCCATGCGCGCAAGGGTACGGCGCTAACCGGGTGGTGGAGCCGTGGCCATCGGGTGCATTCTGAGCAGCCGCAGATCGCGCTTCGCGATGGACGCGGCGTAGACCAGCACGAAGAGCGCGAACAGGCCGTGTAGCCCGTGGACCCATGGGCTCCCGGGGTCGTCGTCGGGGGGAAGGAGGAAGATCTGCACCGTCCCCAGGACGAAAAGTCCGAAGTTGACCGCGATCCAACGCCACATCCGCCAGAACGCGACGATTGCCGTGAGGAAGACGAGCAGCTCGGAGGCATGGATCACGAGGCCGCCGATGAAGCCGTGGGCGTCGAGCGCCGATTCGCCTGCGCCCATCGCGTACGACGCGATGAGGTACGCCTGCACGAAGACGCCGATCACGATGATCGACGCGAACACGAGGTTGAGCCAGGTGGCTAGGCGGTTTGTCATCGGCCGACCATAACGTCCTGGCGGGACGTACCGTGTCGGTGTGAACCGCCTCGCTCAGGAGACCAGCCCGTACCTCCTCCAGCACGCGGACAACCCCGTCGACTGGTTTCCGTGGGGCCCGGAGGCGCGCGCCCGCGCGCGCGAGGAGGACAAGCCGATCCTGCTCTCGGTCGGCTATTCGGCGTGCCACTGGTGCCACGTGATGGAGCACGAGTCGTTCGAGCACGCGGAGACCGCGCGGCTGATGAACGAGCGCTTCGTGAACGTCAAGGTCGATCGGGAGGAGCGCCCCGACGTCGACGCCGTCTACATGGACGCCGTCGTCGCGCTGAGCGGGCACGGGGGCTGGCCGATGACGGTCTTCCTGACGCCCGAGGGCGAGCCCTTCTTCGGCGGGACGTACTACCCACCCGAGCCGCGGCACGGGCTCCCGAGCTTCAGGCAGTTGCTCGTCGCGGTGTCCGACGCGTACCGCGGGCGCCGCGACGACGTCAGGCGCCAGGCGCAGGCCCTCGTCGAGGCCGTGCGGGAGCAGAACGAGCAGCGGCCGTCCTCCGAGCCGCTGACCGACGCCGTCCTCGAGGCCGCCGTGCGCGGCCTGCAATCGCAGTTCGACCCGGAGTGGGGAGGCTTCGGCCGAGCACCGAAGTTCCCGCCCGCGTCGGCGCTCGAGTTCCTGCTGCGCCGCAGCGAGCTCGATCTCGTCACGAAAACGCTCGACGGCATGGCGCTGGGCGGCATGTACGACCTCGTCGGTGGCGGCTTCCACCGTTACTCCGTCGACGAGCGCTGGCTCGTCCCGCACTTCGAGAAGATGCTCTACGACAACGCCTTGCTCGCCCCCGTGTATCTCCACGGCTGGGCGCGCACGGGAGACGAGGGATACCGCGCTGTCGCAGCCCGAACCGTGGAGTACATGGTGCGCGAGCTCTGGATCGAGGGTGAGGGGTTCGCGTCCTCGCAGGACGCCGACACGGACGGCGTGGAGGGCACGACGTACACGTGGGCGTCGGGCGAAGGCGCGCCCGAGGCGCTGCTGGAGCCCTTCGAGCACGGACGGTCGATCCTCCGCGGCGAGCTGGACGAGGAGACCCGCGCGCGGCTGCTCGCGATTCGCGAGCAACGGCCGCAGCCCGCGCGCGACGACAAGGTGATCACGTCGTGGAACGGCCTCGCCCTCGCCGCGCTCGCGGAGGCCGGCCGAATGCTCGAGCGCCCTGACCTCTTGGCGGTCGCGACGCAGCTGGCCGAGCTCTTGACCGACGGCGAGCTCGTGCGCTCGCGCCGCGCGGGGAAGACGTCCGTCCCGGGCTTCCTCGACGACTACGCAAACGTCGCACACGGCCTCTACGAGCTCCACGTCGCGACGGGAGACCGCCGCTGGCTGCACGAGTCCCGCCGCATCGCGCTGCTCGCGATCGAACGATTTGCGGACGATGAGCGCGGCGGGTTCTTCATGTCGGCAAGCGACGCGGAGACGCTCGTCACGCGGCGGAAGGACCTCGACGACCATCCCACGCCGTCGGGCAACTCGATGCTCGCATTCGTGCTTCTGCGGCTGGCGCGGGTCTGGGGCGACGAGGAGCTCCAGCGCGCAGCGATCGGCGTCTTCAGGCTGCTGCTGCCGATGCTCGCGCGCGCGCCTTCGGCGTTCGGTTGGACGCTTGCGGCGCTCGACTTCCACCTGTCGCCGCCCCGTGAGCTCGCGCTCCTCGCCGAGCCGGGCGACGAGATCGCGCGGGTCGCGCTGGCCGGCTGGGATCCGCACGCGGTGGTCGCGTTCGGCCCCGACGAGGAGGTGCCGCTGCTCGCGGGCAAGGCCCGCGTTGACGGAAGGCCGACCCTCTACGAGTGCGAGCGGTTCGCCTGCCGTGCACCAGTCACAGATGCTGACGCGATCCTTACCAACCCTTCATCGACGATGAGAGCCTAAGGGGTATGAGGCCGGTGGTGAAACGTGTCCTTTCGTTCGGGGCGATCGTCGGCGCGGCGCTCGTCGCCGGCCTCACACCCGCTCCGCGGAGTACGGCCGCCGAAGCGCCACCCGCGCGGCCGAACATCGTCGTGGTGATGGCCGACGACCAGACGGTCGAGTCGATGCGCGTGATGGCGAACGTGAATGCCCTGTTGGGGGAGCAGGGCGCGACGTTCGCCGACAACTTCGTGTCGTTCCCGCTGTGCTGTCCGTCGCGGACGACCTTCCTGACCGGGCAGTACGGCCACAACCACACCGTGATGGGGAACGCCCTGCCGCAGGGCGGCTACGAGAAGCTCGCGCCCACGCACGCGAACACGCTTCCCGCGTGGCTGAAGCTCGCCGGCTACCGCACGGTGCACATCGGCAAGTACCTGAACGGCTACGGGCGCCAGCGCCCGACCGAGGTCCCACCCGGTTGGGACGAGTGGTTCGGCTCGGTCGACCCGAGCACGTACCGCTTCTACGACTACACGCTGAACGAGAACGGCAAGCTCGTCCACTACGGAAGCGGCGCAGGCGATTACCAGGCCGACGTCTACACCGCGAAGGCCGTCGACGCAGTGAAACGGCTCGCGGGGCGCACGGAGCCGTTCTTCCTGTCCGTCGCGTACCTCGCGCCGCATTCGGGCGGGCCGCGCGAGTCGGACGACCCGCCGAACCTCGCGACGCCGGTGCCCGCGCCACGGCACCGGAACCGCTTCGCGACAGAGCCGATGCCGCGGACGCCCGCGTTCAACGAGGCGGACGTCTCGGACAAGCCCCTCGCAGTCCGGCGGCGGCCGCTCCTCGGTACCCGGCGCATCAACGGGATCACGGAGATGTACCGCCAGCGGCTCGAGTCGCTGCTCGCGGTCGACGAGGGCGTCGCGGCGATCGTGCGCGCGCTGCAGGACAGCGGCGAGCTCGCCCGCACGCTCTTCGTCTACACAGCGGACAACGGCTTCTTCCACGGCGAGCACCGCATCCCGAACGGGAAGGTTCAGCACTACGAGCCGTCGGCGCGCGTTCCGCTCGTCATCCGCGGCCCCGGTGTCCCGCGCGGGGTGCGGATCACGCAGCCGTCGGTGAACATCGACCTCGCCCCGACTCTCGTCGACGCGGCGAACGCCAAGGTCGGAAGGGCCAGCGACGGCGTGTCGCTTCTCGCGCTGCTCGCCGACCGGACGCGTTTCGTCGGCCGTGACGTGCTGCTCGAGACACCGACGTACGCGGCGATCCACACGCCGCGCTACGTCTACGTCGAGCACAACACGGGGGAGCGCGAGCTGTACGACCTCGCGACCGACCCGTACGAGCTCGCGAGCCTCCACGAGAACACCGCCTACGCGCAGATCCGGAGCGACCTCGCGCGGAGGCTGCTCACGCTGCGGGCGTGCAAGGCGGCGGACTGCCGCAAGGGCCCGGCGCTCGCCTTGTCGAGCCGCTGCACCGGCCGAAAGCACCGCGTGGCGCTCGCCGGGGGCGACGCCCGCCTCGTCACACGCGTGGACTGGATCTACCGCGGACGCGCGGCAGGAGCCGACCTCAGGCGGCCGTTCCAAGTGGTGCTGGCTGGAACGGCGGGCGTCGTGCGCGCCAACGTGACGCTCAGCGACGGCCGACGCGCGTCGGTCGATCGCCGGCTCGCCGTCTGCCGGTAGCGCGTACGATCGCGCCGCCGTGGCGGCGCTCCTCTCGGTCGAAAACGTCACTCGTCGCTTCGGGGGCGTCGTCGCCCTCGACGGCGTGTCGTTCGACGTGCCGGCGGGCGAGATCGTCGGGCTGATCGGCCCCAACGGCGCGGGGAAGACGACCGCGTTCAACGTGATCACCCGCCTTTACAGGCCGGACGAGGGCCGCATCGTCTTCGACGGTCACGATCTCCTCCGCACGCCGGTGCATCGCGTCGTCAAGCGCGGGGTCGCGCGCACCTTTCAGAACGTCGCGCTCTGGCCGACGCTCTCGGTGCTCGACAACGTGAAGATCGGTGCGCAGGCTCGCCGCGGGGTGAGGAGCGCCGAGGAGCTGCTCGAGTACGTCGGCCTGTCCGGGCTCGCGCACCGGCCGGCGGCGGGGCTGCCGTTCGGGACCCTGAAGCGAGTCGAGCTCGCGCGCGCGCTCGCGTCGGGACCGCAGCTCCTGCTGCTGGACGAGCCCGCGGGCGGGCTGAACCACGAGGAGGTCGGCGAGCTCGGGCGGTTCATCCAGCAGCTCCGCGCCGACTTCGACGCGACCGTGCTGCTCGTCGAGCACCACATGAACCTCGTGATGGGCATCTCCGATCGCGTCTACGTCCTCAACTTCGGCCGGCTGATTTCCGGCGGTACGCCGCAGGAGGTTCAGCGCGACCCGGCCGTGATCGAGGCCTACCTCGGAGACGCGAGTGCCGCTGCTTGAGCTCGAAGACGTCGAGGCGCGCTACGGCGCGGTCCAGGCGCTTCACGGGATCACCCTCGACGTCGGCGAACGGCAGGTCGTGTCGGTCCTCGGGGCGAACGGCGCCGGCAAGACGACGACGCTGCGCGCGATCTCCGGGACGGTGCGCCGAAGCGGCGGACTCCGGTTCGACGGCAAGACGCTGCCGCGTTCGCCCGAGGCCGTCGCGCGGCTCGGGATCGCGCACGTGCCCGAAGGCCGCGGCACGTTCGCCGAGCTGAGCGTCGACGAGAACCTCAAGCTCGGCGCGTACACCCGCCGCGATCGAAGCGGGTACGCGAGCGACTACGAGGAGCTGTTGAAGCACTTCCCTTGGCTGGCTGAGCGTCGCGACCAGCAGGCGGGAACGCTCTCGGGCGGCGAGCAGCAGATGCTCGCACTTGCGCGCGCGTTCATGGCGCGCCCGCGGCTGATCCTCGTCGACGAGCCCTCGCTCGGCCTCGCACCGCTGATCGTGAAGCAGCTCTTCGACGTACTGCGCGCGTGGATCGACGAGCACGGGATGTCCGCGCTCGTCGTCGAGCAGAACGCGAACGTCGCGCTCGAGCACTCCGAGCGCGGCTACGTGCTCGAGGTCGGTCGCGTCGCGGTCGAGGGAACCGCCGACGAGCTGCGCGGCAACGAGTCCGTCCGAAGGTCGTACCTCGGTTACTGATGGCGGACGTCCTCCAACAGGTCGTCTCGGGAATCGCGTCGGGCGGGGTCTACGCGCTGCTCGCGCTCGCGCTCGTCCTCATCTACCGCTCGACGGGCGTCGTCAACTTCGCGCAGGGCGAGATGGCGATGTTCTCGACGTTCGTCTGCTGGGAGCTGCTCGACCGAGGCCTGCCGTACTGGGTCGCTTTCTTCCTTACGCTCGCGATCTCGTTCGTCGGCGGTGTCCTGATCGAGCGGCTCGTGATCCACACCGTGTCGCGCTCGCAGGCGCTCACCGTCGTGACGGTGACGATCGGCCTGCTGATCCTGCTGAACGGTGCGGCCGCCTGGATCTGGAAGGGCGAGCAGCGGACGCTCGAAAACCCCTTCCCGAGCGACACGTTCGACGTCGGCGGCGTGGTGATCGCAGCGCAGGACCTCGGGATCATCGGCGTCTCGCTCGCGATCGTGCTCGTGCTCTGGGCGTTCTTCCAGCGGACACGCGTCGGCCTCGCGCTCCGCGCCGCGGCGCTCAACCCCGCGTCGAGTCGCCTCCACGGCGTGCGCGTCTCGTGGATGCTCGCGCTCGGCTGGGGTCTCGCTGCGGTGCTCGGCGCGGTCGCCGGAATCCTCGTCGCACCCACGCAGGGGAGCTTCGACCAGAACCTGATGCTCCCGGTGCTGATCTTCGCGTTCGCCGCCGCGGTGCTGGGCGGGCTCGACAGCCCGATCGGCGCGGTCGTCGGCGGCGTCGTGCTCGGGGTCGTGCTGAATCTCGTCGGCGCGTACATCGACTTCTTCGCCGACCTGCGGCTCCCCGCCGCGCTGCTGCTGATCCTGGGCATCCTGCTGCTGCGCCCGAACGGCCTCTTCGGGAGGAGCGTGGTAAAACGCGTATGACGGCGTTCCGCTACGCGCTCCGCGTTTTCGGCTTCGTGCTCTTCGTCGCGATCGTCGTCTACCTGCCGTTTCGCATCTCCGACTTCCGCGCGTCCGAGTTCGCGCTGATCGGGATCTACTTCATTGCGATCCTCGGCCTGAACGTGCTCACCGGCTACACGGGCGTGATCTCGCTCGGCCACGGGGCGTTCATGGCGCTCGGTGCCTACACGACCGCGATCCTCGTCGCCGACCACGGGATGCGCGACCTCTGGACGATTCCGCTCGCCGGGCTGCTCGCGGCCGCTGCGGGCGCGGCGTTCGGCCTGCCCGCGCTGCGGCTCTCGGGCCCGTACCTTGCGCTCACAACGTTCGGCGTCGCCGTCGCGACCCCGATCGTGATCAAGAAGTTCGACGGGCTGACCGGCGGGAGCGGCGGGATCAACCTCTTCGAGGCGGAGGGGATCACCGGCCTGCCGGAGTTCATCGTCACGCTCCCGGGCGGCAAGGTGCTCTCGTTCAACGACTGGCTCTACTACCTGGCGTGGACGATCGCGCTCGTGCTGTTCGCGGTCGCCTGGGCGATCCACCACAGCCACTTCGGACGCTCGCTGCGCGCGATCCGCGACAACGAGATCGCCGCCGCGGCCTCGGGCGTCTGGCTCGCGTCGCACAAGACGCTCGCGTTCTCGATCTCGGCGTTCTACGCCGGCGTCGCCGGTTCGCTGCTCGCGATCTGGGCGTTCTCGGTTCAGCCGGGCGCGTTCCCCGTCGACCGCTCGATCGCGCTCCTCGTCGGCCTCGCCGTCGGCGGGCTCGGGTCGCTCGCGCCGCTCGCCGCGGGCGCGGCGTTCCTCGTCTTCCTGCCGCAGTTGGCACAGGGCATCTCGAAGGCGCCGGGCGTGCCGGCCGTGATCTACGGCGCGGTGTTGATCGCGCTGATGATCGTGCTGCCAATGGGCGTGGGCGGTCTCCTCCGCTGGATCACGGGACCCCTAACTTCCCGACTGTATCCTCGGTCTTAGCTTTCCGATGCGCGTCCTCGGGGTTCTCGCACTCGCGCTCGCCCTTTCGACGGGCGCCGCCTCGGCTCGGCCCTCCGCCGACCCGGGCATCAGTGCGAGCGAGATCGTGATCGGCGGGACGGTGCCGCTCTCCGGAATCGCCGCGTCCTATGCGTCGGTCGGCCGCGGCGCCGAGGCGTACTTCAAGTATGTGAACGCGCGCGGGGGAGTGAACCGTCGCAAGATCACGTACAAGTACGTCGACGACCAGTACAACCCCGCGCAGACCGTGCAGGCGGTCCGACAGCTCGTCCAGCAGGACCGCGTCTTCGCGATCTTCAACTCGCTCGGGACGGAGCACAATCTGTCGGTGCGCTCGTTCCTGAACGCGACGAAGGTGCCGCAGCTCTTCGTCGGGTCCGGCGCGACGACGTTCGGCCGCGACTACAAGCGCTACCCGTACACGATCGGCTTCCTGCCGAGCTACATCGGCGAGGGCAAGGTCTACGCGCGGCAGATCCTGAAGACGAAGCCGAACGCGAAGATCGCCGTGCTCGTCCAGAACGACGACTACGGCAAGGACCTGCTCGCCGGCTTCAAGGCGGGCCTCGGTGCGAAGCGCAAGAACCTTGTCGCGGAGCAGAGCTACGACGCGTTGTCGACCGACGTCTCCTCGCAGATCGCACGGCTGCGCAGCTCCCGGGCGACGGTGCTCTTGCTGATCACGACGCCGCCCTTCGCGATCCGCGGCCTCGTCGCCGCGAATCGGCTCGGCTGGCGGCCGCAGGTCTACGTCAACCAGGTCGGCAGTGCGACGAACATCATGCGAATCATCTCGGCGACGGCGAACCCGCGGATCATCGAAGGCGCGATCACGCTGATCTCCATCAAGGACCCGCTGATGCCGCGCTTCAAGAACGACGCGGGCATGAAGCTCTACCGGACGATCATGCGGCAGCAGCTCCCGCGCGGCGACGTGAACGACGGCTTCCACGTGTACTCGATGGCGGTCGCCTACACGTTCGTCGAGGCGCTCAAGAAGGCGGGCAGGAGTCCCACGCGCGCCTCGCTCGTGCGGGCCGTCGCGAACCTGAACCTCCGGAACAACCCGTTTCTCCTGCCGGGCGTCGTCGTCAAGACGAGCTCGACGGACCACTTTCCGCTCGACCAGGGCCAGCTTCAGCGGTGGTCGAAGAACCAGTGGAACCCGCTCGGCAAGATCGTCTCCGCAAAGCCGTAAGCTCACCGCGTGGACCTCCTCCACGCCGATCTCGAGGAGCTCTGCGCGGAGGCGCGCTCGCGCCGACGCTCGCCGCTCGTCACCTACTCGCCGAAGGTGTTCGTCCCGCTGACGAAGCTCTGCCGCGATGTCTGCCACTACTGCACGTTCGCGCAGCCGCCGACGCGCGGCGAGCGCGCGTACATGTCGATCGACGAGGTGGTGGACATCGCCCGCGCGGGCGCGGCAGCCGGGTGCCGCGAGGCGCTCTTCACGCTCGGGGACAAGCCAGAGCTGCGCTACCGAGCGGCGCGCGATGAGCTCGCCGCGCTCGGGTGCGCGACGACGGTCGAATACCTCGAGCAGGCGGCCGGCGCAGTGCTCGAGGAGACCGGTCTGCTGCCGCACCTGAACCCGGGCGTGCTCTCGCGGGACGAGCTCGAGCGGCTGCGCCGCGTGTCCGTCTCCATGGGACTCATGCTCGAGACGTCCTCGGTGCGACTCTCGGAGCGGGGAGGACCGCACTTCGGCTCGCCGGACAAGCTCCCTATCCGCCGTCTCGAGACGATCGAGTTCGCGGGCGAGCTCGGGATCCCGTTCACGACCGGCATCCTCGTCGGCATCGCCGAGACCCGCGAGGAGCGCATCGAGTCGCTGCTCGCGATCGCCGAGCTGCAGCGTC
Organism: Actinomycetota bacterium; assembly: GCA_013812235.1. Lineage (GTDB taxonomy): Bacteria > Actinomycetota > Thermoleophilia > Gaiellales > Gaiellaceae > JACCTU01. The sequence goes on from JACCTU010000097.1 coordinate 11,735, forward strand.
GCCACGGCCACATCCAGGAGGTGATCGTCCAGAACTTCCACGCGAAGCCGGGCACGCGGATGGTCGACGCCCCCGAACCGTCGCTCGAGGAGCAGCTCTGGTCGATCGCCACCGCGCGCCTGCTGCTCCCGGACGAGGTGCACGTGCAGGCGCCGCCGAACCTCTCCTTCGACGAGTTCCCCCGGCTGCTCGACGCGGGGATCGACGACTGGGGCGGGATCTCGCCCGTGACGATCGACCATGTCAACCCCGAGGCGCCGTGGCCGGAGCTCGAGCGGCTCGGCGAGGCGACGCGCTCGCGCGGGCTGGAGCTCGCGCCGCGGTTGGCCGTGTACCCCGAGCACGTCGGGCGCGTGGACGAGGCGGTGCTCCCCGCGGTGCTGCGTCTCTCGGACAGCCTCGGTCTCGCCCGCGAGGACGAGTGGTGCCCGGGGGACGCCGGCTCGATCCCGTTCATGCCTCGCGACGCGCTCCCGATCGACACGCGGGACGAGCTCGGCGAGGAAGAGCTCGTGCGCCTCTTCGCCGCGCGCGGGGACGAGCGGAACCGTGTGCTCTCGACGGCCGACGTGCGACGCCGTGAGACGGTCGGCGACGTCGTCACCTACGTCGTCAACCGCAACGTCCAGTACACGAACGTCTGTTACTTCCGCTGCGGCTTCTGCGCCTTCTCCAAGGGCAAGCTCGCGGCGAACCTGCGCGGTCCGGCCTACCTCGTCCCGCTCGAGGAGATCGCGCGCCGTGCCGAGGAGGCTTGGGACCGCGGTGCGACGGAGCTCTGCCTGCAGGGCGGGATCCATCCGTCGTTCACAGGCGAGTACTACCTCGACGTCGTTCGGACGGTGAAGCGTGCGACGCCGGGCATGCACGTCCACGCGTTCAGCGCGCTCGAGATCTGGCAGGGCGCCGCGACCCTCGGCGTCCCACTCGAGGAGTACCTCGCGCGACTGCGCGACGCGGGGCTCGCCTCGCTCCCCGGCACCGCCGCCGAGATTCTCGACGACGAGGTCCGTCGCGTCATCTGCCCGGACAAGGTCACGACCGCCCAGTGGCTGACCGTCCACGAGACCGCGCACCGCGTCGGGCTCCGCTCGAACGCGACGATCATGTTCGGCCACGTCGAGGGACCGCGCGCCTGGGCGCGCCACCTCCTGCGGGTCCGCGAGCAGCAGCAGCAAAGCGGAGGCTTCACCGAGTTCGTGCCGCTGCCGTTCGTGCACATGGAGGCGCCGATGTATCTGAAGGGCAAGGCGCGCCGCGGGCCGACGTTCGGCGAGGTGCTCCTGCTGCACGCGGTCGCACGGCTCGCGTTGCACCCGCACGTGACCAACGTGCAGGCGTCCTGGGTGAAGCTCGGCCCGGACGGCGTGCGCGCCGTGCTCGCCGCGGGCGTCAACGACCTCGGGGGGACGCTGATGAACGAGTCGATCTCCCGCGCGGCCGGCGCGGAGTTCGGGCAGGAGCTGCCGCCCGAGCAGATGGAGGAGCTGATCCGCTCGTCCGGACGCGAGCCAAGACAGCGGACGACGCTCTACGGCGAGGTGCCCGAGGACCGCCGCCGGGCCTCCCTCGACCCGGCGCCGCTCGCCGAGCCGCTCAACCCGCCGGTCTCGGACGCGGGGCTCGAGCGACCGCGCTTGCTCGTCCGGCCGGGTCTTTCGTATAGTTGACCTCTCAACTAAGGGAGGTCAGATGGACTGGGTGCTACTCCTCGGCCGACTCTTGTTCGCGTTCTTGTTTCTGAACGCCGGGTTCGGGTTCCACCTTCGGCAGCGGAGCATGGCGATCGGGTACGCGAAGGCGATGGGTGCGCCGGCGCCTGAGCTCACCGTCGTCTTGACGGGACTGCAGATCATCGTCGCCGGAGTACTGATCGTGCTCGGCATCTGGGTCGACCTGGCGGCGCTGCTCGTGATCGCCTTCCTGGTGCCGACCAACTACTGGATGCACGCGTTCTGGAAGATGGACGATCCCGATCAGAAGGTGATGAACAGGACGCATTTCTGGAAGAACACCGCGCTGATCGGAGGCGCCCTGATCCTCTTCTACCTCTACCAGCAGTTCGGCGACGACACCGGACTCAACCTGGGGCCGCCCTCCCTGTTCGGATAGCGCTGCGCTACGTCTCCCGCGCGAGCAGCTCGTCCACGCTCTCGCGCTGGCGGATCACACGGGCCGAACCGTTGCCCACGAGCACGGCCGCGGGTCGCGGCACGCCGTTGTAGTTCGACGCCATCGCCAACGTGTACGCGCCGGTCGCCGGGACTGCGAGGAGGTCGCCGCGGCAAGGCTCGGGCAGCTCGACGCGGTCGATCAGCACGTCGCCCGACTCGCAGTGCTTGCCGGCGATCCGATACGTCCCGGCCGCCGCCTCGTCCGCACGGTTCGCGAGCAGCGCCGTGTAGCGTGCGCCGTACAGCTGCGGTCGCGGGTTGTCGGACATCCCGCCGTCGACCGCGACCCAGGCGACCGATTCGCTCACGTGCTTGACGACGCCCACGCGGTAGAGGGTCACGCCTGACGGGCCGACGATCGAGCGACCGGGCTCGAGGATCAGCCGCGGGCGCGGGAGGTCGTGCAGGGCCCAGGCGCTCCCGAGTTGCGCGAGCAACTCACGCACGAAGTCGGCGATCGACGGGGGCCCGGGCTCGTCGGGCGAGGTTCGCACGCCCAACCCGCCACCGAGGTCGACGACTTCGGGCGTCCAGCCGAGCCGCTCGCGGCACTGTGCGGCGAACTCCGCGAGCCGGTCGACCGTCAGGCGCGCCGCGCCTCCGTCGAGGAGCTGCGAGCCGATGTGCACGTGCAGTCCGAGCGGCCGCGCGCGCTCGATCACCTCGAGCGCCTGCTCGGGCGGCAGCCCGAACTTCGACCCGTGCTGCCCGGTGCGGATCGCCTCGTGCGTCTCGGCCTCGACTCCGAGCGTCATGCGGACGAGCGTCCGGCCGACCCCGGCTGCCGCCGCGCGCTCGACCTCGTCGAGCGCGTCGAGCACGACGAGCGCATCCGCCGCCGCTGCCTCTGCGAGCTCCGCGTCGTCCTTGTTGTTCCCGTGCACGACGAGCACGTCGCCACCGATCCCTGCACGCTGCGCGAACCGGAGCTCTCCGAGCGTCGAGACGTCCGCTCCGAGCCCCTCCTCGGCCAGCAGGCGCATCACCGAGACGTTCGGGAACGCCTTCGTCCCGTAGACGACGAGCGCGTCCGGCGCCGCCTCGCGGTACGCGCGAGCGCGGGCCCGGATCGTCGCCTCGCAGAGCACGAGCAGCGGCGTTCCGTGCTCCTCCGCGAGCGTCGAGGCCGGGACGCCGGCCACCGCGAGGTGCCCGTGCTCGACGGCCGCCGTGTCCGGGAAGAGGTCCATGGGCAGGATTGTTCCCACATGCGCCCCTTCCTCGTCTCCCTGCCCGAGCGGATCGTCCGTTCGCTCGTCGCGCTCGCCGGCGGCGCCGTGCACGAGACCGCACAGCTCGTGCTCCCGCGGCTGGTCCGGCGCTCACGCTTCTACGAGGCCACCGCGAAGAACCTGCTCCGCGTGGCGATCGAGCTCGTCGGCCGGGTCGAAGACTCCTCGACGGTCGACGAGATGCCCACGCAGCAGCTTGCGGTGCGCAAGGGCGCGGGCAACGTCGTCGAGCTCGGCTCGATCGCGGCGTTCGGCTTCTCGCCGCTCTGGCTGCTCGCGGGCGCGAGCGACGTCGCGCGCGGCTCGCGGGTCTACCTCGCGGCGCTCGTCAGCGAGCTCAAGGAGGCCGGCGTGCTCGGCGACCAGGTGCAGGTCGCGTCCGTGGACGAGCTGCTCGGGGTGCTCGAGCGCGGCGCGGGGC
>JACCTU010000118.1 GCA_013812235.1 Actinomycetota bacterium
CGACGAGGTCGCGCCGCGGCGAGGGCAGCACGACCGCCCGCTGGATCGCCAGCAACGCCCAGAGCGCGGCCGGATACGCAGCTGACTCGGTCATCACAAAGCCGCCGATCACGGTCCACGGAAGCGCGACCGCGAAGAATGCGGAGGCCAGCGCGGGGAGCCGCGAGAGCGCGAGCTCGCGCGCGAGCAGCCAGGTCGGGATCGCGGCGCTCGCGAAAAGCACGCCGTTCAGGCCGTGCACGACACGCACTGCGTCCGGAAGATCGACGACCGCGAACACGGGCATGAGCAGGAACGGGTAGAGCACGGCGTAGACGTCGGCGTGCTCGCCATGCAGCGTCGGCAGGAACGCACCGTCCACGAACGAGAGCGCCAGCCGCTCGTAGAGCAGCTCGTCGGTCATCACGGCCCAGTCGGAGACGCGCGAGCAGAGGACGGCGAGCGCGACCGCGGAGACGACGAAGAGCGCAATCTCGGGGGCGGCCCGCCGCACCGCGGGGACGCTATAGGCTCTCGACCAGGGGTCGTAACGGCTCTAAGGAGGCGACCGTGTACGTACGTCTGGCGCAGTTCGAAGGCGATCCTGGCTCGATCGACCAGATGGTCGCGGGGATTCGTGAGCAGCTGGAGCGCGGCGAGACCCCTCCCGGCCTCGAGGGAGTTCAGCGCGTGATGGTGCTGATCGACCGCGGCAGCGGCAAGAACACGAGCCTCATCTTCTGCGCGACGGAGGACGAGCTACGCAAGGCTGACGAAGCCCTGAACCAGATGACACCCGAGGGAGGCGTCAGCCGCACCGCCGTCGAGCTCCTCGAGGTGGCGATCGACAAGGACACCAGCTGAGGGAGTGCCGGGGGCGGGACTCGAACCCGCACGCCCGCGAACGGGCACCCGATTTTAAGTCGGGCGCGTCTGGCCAATTCCGCCACCCCGGCGGAAAGAGGCTAACTGCCGGGCTGGAGGCTCTCGGGTGGAATCCGCTCGGGTCCCTGGAACCGGTACGCGTCGCGGAACGACTCGAACGCGTTCTCGTCGAAGCGCGTGCACTCGGCGAGGATCCCCTGCGAGGCGTCGACCTGCGCCTCGTCGCCGTCGGCCGGGGCGTACCAGCCGGTGAGCGCGATCTTGTCGCCGAGCCGCGGGAGCGGTGAGAGCAACATCGCGGCCGGGTCGGAGCGGTAGAAGCTCCGGAGCTTGGCGATCTCCTCGTCCGACACGTCGCTGCCGTAGTACATGACGATCCCGCCGTGCTCGAGGTTGTGCACCGCCCGCGCGAGTTGCACGGGTTGGTCGTACTCGCCCCAGAGCACCCACTGCCCGTAGTGCGGCCCGCTCGTGGGCGGGAACGAGTTCCACTCCTTCGGCGTTGCCGCCGGGTTCGCGATGTGCACGCCCGTACCCGACCCGTCGAACGTGCGGTACGTACAGCCCGCGGCGCGCATCGCCTGCGGGACCGACTCCGCCTTGGACTCGCCCCCGCGGAGCAGGAGGAACGCGGCGGCGCCAGCGACCGCCGCGAGCGCGAGCACGGCGGCGAGGACCAACCAGAGGCCGCGTCGGTCACGCTGGTCCTTCCGCGTCTTCGGGGCCTGTACGCGCCGCGGCGGAGGCGGCGTCCGGGCTTTCCTGGCCAAAGCGGCGGCGATCGTATCAGCGCGGCTCCGTCCGACCGGCTCTCTACCGTTCGGCGGCCCGATGCTTGCTCAGCTCCTGATCGCGCTCGTCCTGGCCGCCGCCGCCCTGGCAGGCGGCATGGTGCTCATGCGCGCGATCGTCCGGGAGCTCCGGACGCTGCGCGACGACACGGGCGAGGAGCTCACGACGCGGAGCGCCGAGGTCGACCGCCGGCTGCTCGCGATCGACGAGAAGCTCGACCGCCGGCTCGCTGATCTCGACACGAAGGTCGACCGGCGGCTCGAGAGCGCGTCGAAGCAGTCGGTCGCGATCCACGAGCAGCTGACGAAGGTCGGCGAGACGACCGCGCAGGTGCTGGAGCAGGCGAAGGCCTTCGGGCGGCTCGAGCAGGCGCTCCGCCCGCCGAAGGCACGCGGCGGCTTCGGCGAGCTGCTGCTCGAGAACCTGCTGCGCGACCGGCTGCCCCGGGACTCGTACCAGCTCCAGTACAGCTTCGCCAGCGGCGAGCGCGTCGACGCGATCCTGCGGGTCGACCGGCTCGTCCCGATCGACGCGAAGTTTCCGCTCGACAACTTCGAGCGGCTCGCCGCAGCCGAGACCGACGAGGAGCGCCTCCTGTTCGAGAAGGCGTTCGCGCGCGACCTCAAGGGCCACGTCGATGCGATCTCGACGAAGTACATCCGGCCCGACGAGGGCACCTACGACTTCGCGCTCATGTACCTGCCCGCGGAGTCCGTCTACTACGAGCTCGTGTGCGGCAAGACCGGCTCGCTGCTGCAGTACGCGCACGAGAAGCGCGTGTTCCCCGTTTCCCCCACGACGTTCACCGCGCAGCTGCAGGTGATCGCGCTCGGGCTCAAGGGGCTGCAGATCGAGCAGCACGCCCACGAGGTGATGGCGTACGTCGCCCAGCTCGGGAACGACTTCGACCGCTTCAAGGCCGACTTCGACGTCGTCGGCAAGCACATCGGCAACGCCCAGACCAAGTACAGCGAGGCCGAGAGGCGCCTCGACCGCTTCGAAGCGAAGCTCGAGCGCGCCAGCGACCAAGAGGAGCTCGAGGCGGAGCCGCTCGACCTTCCGCGGGCGCTGGACGCCGCCTAACCCGGAGTCGTACGATTCGGGGCGATGCCCCTGCGAGACCTGTTCCGGCGGCGGCGCCGCGAGCGCCGCACCGTTTTGGACGAGCAGACGTCGCTGACCGAGCAGGACGTCCAGCGCCTCCTGCGGATCCAGCGCACCGCAGCGTCGTCAGTGCGCGTCGTGCGCGGGCGACGTCGCTAGAAGCGCAGGAGAGCGCCCACGCCTTCGACCGGCGCGAGGTCGACCTGGTGTCGCACGTCGAGCAGGGAGCCGCCGTGCAGCAGCGTCTGGCGGACAGCGAGGTCGAAGCCCGAGTCGCGCGGCTCGAGGGTCGTGCCGTCGAGCGGGCACTCGCCTCCCTCGAGCGACGCGCGCCCGCACTGCGGGCACTCGTGCGCGGGCTGATCTGCTCCCTCCTGGTGCAGGAGCAGATCGACGCGCGAGTCGGAAGCCGCTTTCAGCGTCTCGGCCCAGCCTGACGCCGCGCGGCCGTTCGTACCGGCCTCCTCGCGCCAGCGCTCCAGCGCCTCGTGCTCGTCTGCGGCCTCGGCTTCCTCGAGCAGCGGCTGAACGAGCTCGAGCAGCTCGCTCGGGCCAGTGTGGGCCTCTGCCTCGGTCGTGCCGACGACGACGCTCTTGACCTCGTGCGGAAGCGCGTCGAGAAACTCCGAGCGCGTCTCCTCCGAGCCGACGACGACCACCTTCGGCGTCTGCAGCCGGCGGACAGCGCGGTCGAGTTCCGCGGCGACGTCCTTCAGGTGCTCGGCGACGAGCTTCTCGATGTGCCGCGCGTACCGCGCCTGCGACCAGCCTCCCTGGTCGTGGCGCCCCGGCTGGTTTTCGGTGCGGTCGACGATCTCCTCGAGCCGGCCCGCGCGCAGGCGGAAGACCTGGCCGCGCTCGCGGCCGATGAAGGCGACGATCGCTCCGTCGTCCCGGCCGACGAGCTGTGCGAGCGGCGCGAGGTGGAAGCCGCGGCCGACGTGCACGTCGTCCGGCACGGAGCCGGCGACCGGGAGCGGCCGGAAGAACTCGCCGGACACGAACACCGCCAGTCCTCGACCCCCTCCTCGGCTGAACTCGTTGTCGAAGAACTCGCGGATCCGCGCGAAATCCCGCTTCAGCCCCTCCCGCTCGTCGTGCGTGAGCTCGTCGTGGCGGGCCTCGGCCCGCTTCTCGGCCTCCGAGAGCAGCGAGTTCACGCGGGTGTCGACCGCGGTCGGGGTCGGGCTGTCCGCCGGGTCGAGGTCGAGGTAGAGGCTGATCGCGCAACCCGCCTCCGACCGGAAGACGGCGAGATCGCGGAGGGTTGTCCAGGTCAGCTGTTCGGCCATCGGAAGCGGGTCTGCCCCGGGCCGCGCGATTGTAGTCGCCCCGCCGCTGGAACACGCATCCGGTCGGTACCGTTGAATACAGCAGATGGAAATTCGGGATCTGATCGTCATCGGCGGCGGGCCCGCCGGCTATACGGCTGCGCTTTACGCTGCTCGCGCCAACCTTGAGCCGCTCGTGATCGAGGGCTTCCAGTGGGGCGGCCAGCTGATGATCACGAGCGACGTCGAGAACTACCCCGGGTACCCGGAGGGGATCCTGGGCCCGCAGATGATGGTCGAGTTCCGTCGGCAGGCCGAGCGGTTCGGAACCGAGTTCATCACCGACGACGTGACCAAGGTCGACTTCTCCGAGCGCCCCTTCCGCGTCTGGGTCGGCGACGACGAGTACCAAGCCCGCACGGTGGTCGTGGCGACCGGCGCGAGCGCGCGCCAGCTCGGACTCGAGTCCGAGGTCGCGCTCCAGGGACGCGGCGTGACCTACTGCGCGACCTGCGACGGCGCCTTCTATCGCGACCGCGAGGTCGTGGTCGCCGGTGGCGGCGACTCGGCGATGGAGGAGGCGCTCTTCCTGACGCGCTTCGCCTCGAAGGTGACGATCGTGCACCGGCGCAACGAGTTTCGCGCGTCGCAGATCATGACCGATCGTGCCCGCGCCAACGAGAAGGTCGAGTTCCTCACGCCGTACATCGTCGTCGACGTCCTCGGCGTCGACGAGGGCAAGCTCAGCGGCGTGCGGCTCCAGAACGTCGATACGGGTGAGGTGACCGACTACCCGACCGACGGACTGTTCGTCGCGATCGGCCACGACCCGAACACGAAGCTCTTCCTCGACCAGCTCGAGCACGACGCCGCGGGCTACCTGGTCACCCTCCCGCGCTCGACCGAGACAAACATCCCCGGTGTGTTCGCGGTCGGCGACGTTCAGGACCACACGTACCGCCAGGCAGTCACCGCCGCCGGGTCCGGCTGCATGGGCGCGCTCGACGCCGAGCGCTTCCTCGCGGCCGAAGAGGGACATCTGCACGACGCACTCGCCGCGCCTCGCGTCGAGTCCTGACGACCGGTGCCGTACTTCATCTGCCCGAACTGCCAGAGCCGATCGATTGACAGCGACGGCCGAGAGGGTCTGCTCGACCAGGCGGCCGCATGCCAGCGGTGTGGGTTCGGCTTCCTGTTCGAGTTGATGGACGACTACTACCCGGCCCCCGGCACCGGCTTCGTCGTCTGCGACCGCGACGCCCGCGTGCTCGCGACGGGCAAAGGCGTCTTCGAGCTGACGGGTTACCGGGAGCCCGAGCTGCTCGGGCGAGACCTCGTCGAGACCCTCGGGCTCCGCGGGAGCGACGGCGACGAGAACCCCGTGGCTGTGGCACTCGAGTGGGGTGTGCGACGACTCGGTGAGCGACTCGCGCTGCGCACGCGTGCGGGGATCGACAAGACCGTCACGGCCGACGTCTTCCCCGCGTACGACGAGGACGGCGGGCTGCTCGTGTCGCTGTCCCCGCGTTAGGAGAGTTTGGCGGAACGGGCCTCGTCGCCGGGGTGCGATGGGTGGTGCGAGGCAAGGACGCAGGGAGCGTTCGCATCCAGTGGATACGGCGCGACTGAGGACGCCGCATCGCGCCGCCCAGCGCGGCCCGGCGGCACAGCGCCGCCCGTTTCGTCAAGCCCTCCTACTACACCCGGCTCGACGGGCAGAGGTCGTTCAGCACGCAGACCTCGCAGCGCGGGTTGCGCGCGAGGCACACGCGGCGTCCGTGCCAGATCAGCAGGTGCGGGAAGCGGCCCCAGTCCTCGCGGGGAACGAGCTTCATCAGGTCGCGCTCGATCTTGACCGGGTCTTCCTCCTTCGTCAGCCCGAGACGCTGCGAGAGGCGACGGACGTGCGTGTCGACGACGACTCCCTGCGGTCTCCCGAGCTCGGCGGCGACGACGTTCGCCGTCTTGCGGGCGACACCGGGTAGCCGCGTCAACTCCTCGAGCGTGCGCGGCACCTCCCCGCCGAAGTCGTCGAGCAGCATGCGCATCGTCCCGCGAATCGCCTTGGACTTCTGGCGATAGAAGCCCGTCGCGAAGACGTCCCGCTCGAGCTCCTCCTGCGGCACGGCGAGGTAGTCCTCGGGGCGGCGGTACTTCTCGAACAGCGTCGTGGTGACGCGGTTCACGTTCACGTCGGTCGTCTGCGCGGAGAGCATCACCGAGACGAGCAGCTCCAACGGGTCGCGGAACGTGAGCGCGATCGTCGCGTCCGCGTGCTCGCGCGCGAGCCGTTGGACGATCCCCCGGACCCGCTCGCGTTTCGGGCTCGGAACGCGGCGGCGCGCCTCCGCGACGAAGCTACGCACTAGGCGAGCGCCGCGGCGGCGTCGCTCGCAACCGGCTGGTACGCCAGCCTCGGTCCGGCGCAAACGACGTCGAGCGCGGGGCAGCCCGCGCAGGCGTACTCGCTCGGCGTCGGCCGGAACTCCCCCGTGCGCAGGCGCGCGATCGCCGCCGAGAGCTGGGCCTCGAGCTCCGGCACCTGCGCGCGCGTGAACGTCGTGACGACAAGCTCGTCTGGCCGCTCGAGGAACAGGTACGCGACCTCGACCTCGCCGGCGCCCGCCCGGAAGCAGGCGAGTGCGTACACGAGCCGCTGCAGCCCGTACGAGCGCGCCACGATCTCCCCCGGCTCCAACCCCTCGAGCACGTTCGACTTGTAGTCGACGACGAGCGCGCGGTCGCCGGCGCGGTGGTACGTGTCGAGGAAGCCGTGGAGGAGCACACCGTCGTGCTCGAAGGTGAAGTGCCGTTCCTTGGCGACGCCGTCGAGAGCGGACACGCGGGCGGCGAGCTCCGAGGTGCAATAGGCCTCGGTCAAGCCGCGAATCCGCTCGACCTCCTCGTCGGTCGCCCGCGGGTACGCGGCGCGGACGCGCTCCTCCCAGCCGGCCGCGAGCGCGGGCGAAGCGAGGTCGACGTGCTCGAGCTCCGCGTGCACGGCGCTGCCGATCGCCGTGCCCGACAGTCCCTCGTGCCCGAGGGCTTGGACGTCGAGCGAACGCATGCCTGCGACGCGCTCGGCGAAGTAGCGGTACGAGCACGTCTCAAACAAGGAAAGGGCGGTGAATGAGAGGCGGCGAACGTGGTGGAGCGCGGGCTCGGGAATTGCGTGGAGCTCGGGCAGCGTCGGCGCCGGCGGCGGCAGTGGCTCGACCGCACCCTCGCTGAACAGCTCGAGCTGGCCCGGCTCGCCTGCCACCTCGAGCGCCTCGGGCTCTTCGCGGTACCGGTCGAAGCGAACTTGCACGAGCGCGTCCCCGCGAACGAGCTCCAGCGGTGCGCCGTTTGCGGCGGCGAGCTCCTCGGCGGCATCGAGCCGCTGCAGCACCCACCCCATCGGCGTCGAGCGGTCGGCGGTGCTCTCGCGGTCGATCGCGCCGGAGACGATCAGCCGGTCGACGGCGCGCGTCATCGCGACGTAGTAGAGGCGGAGCCGTTCCGCGCGGTCCTCCTCCTCCCGTGCCTGCCGCACCTCGTCGTAGTCGAAGGCACCGCGCCGCTTACTCGTCGCAGGGTCGGCGACCTTGAAGCCGAAGCGCCCGTCGGCCAGCGCGAGGATCTCGTCGCCGTCAGGCGCGCGCTTGTCGCGTCCCGCGTCGGCGACCACGACCACCTTGAACTCGAGGCCCTTCGCAGCGTGGATCGTGAGCAGCCGCACCGAGTCCGAGCCCTCCTCCTCCGCGACCGCCTCGAGCTCCTTCGCGCCGACGGCCTCCTGGTCGCGGACGAAGCGGACGAACCCCTCGAGGTTCGGGCCGCGCAGCTCCTCGTACGAGCGCGCGAGCCGCGCGAGCTTGCGCAGGTTCGCGTAGCGGCGGCGGCCGTCCCACTGCGTCAGCACGGCGAGGTCGTAATCGTGCTCGGACACGATCTGCTCGCAGAGCCGCTCGAGCGGCAGACGCGGCAGCGCGCGGACGAGCCGCTCGTAGCGCTGCAGGAACGCACGGATCAGCTGCGCGTCCCGCTCGTCGAGCTCGGGCGGCAGACCCTTCTCGATCCCGGTGAAGAGCGGCCGCTTCGAGGCAGCGCGCCGGATCAGCACGAGCGCGTCGTTCGAGACGCCGACGAACGGCGAAGCGAGCACGGCGACGAGCGCCTGGTCGTCGTAGCGGTTCTGCAACAGCAGCAGGTACGAGAGGAGGTCCACGACCTGCTGTTGGCCGAAGTACCCGCGGCCGGTCGCGCGATACGTCGGCAGCCCCGCCTGGCGCAGCTCTTCCTCGTAGGCGTCCGCGTCGGTGCCGGCCGCGAAGAGCAGCACGATCTCGCCGGGCGTCGCCGCCCCTTCGTCGACGAGCTCACGAACGCGGCGGGCAATGTGCTTCGCCTCCGCGCGCCGCCAGTGGACGCCCGTGTCCGCGTACGTCTCCTTCTCTGTGACCAGCAACTCGACCGGATGGCCGAAGACGGGGTCCGGGAACTCGCCGGACGCCGCCAGCGGCTGGAAGCCGTCGCCGAACTCGTCCTGGAACAGGTGGTTGACCGCCGCGAGCACCTCGGGGCGCGAGCGGTAGTTGCGGACGAGCGCGAGCCCTCCGCCCTCGGACTCACGCCTTTCGCGGAAGACCTGCACGTCCGCGTGCCGGAACCCGTAGATCGACTGGAACTCGTCGCCGACGAAGAAGAGCTCCGGCTTCGCGGGACCGTCGGCGACGAGGTCGATCAGCTCGCACTGGAGCCTGTTCGTGTCCTGGAACTCGTCGACCATGATCGCCGCGAAGCGCAGGTGCTCGCGTTCGCGGATCCGCTCGTTCGAGCGCAGGAGGTCGCGCGCGTTGAGTTGCAAGTCCTCGAAGTCGAGCACCCCCTCGCGTCGCTTCGCCGCGTCGTACGCGCGCGCGAAGCCCTCGAGTAGTGCCTGGAGCAGGTCGCGGTCGCGAACCGCGAGCTCGTCGAGCGCCGACTGCTCGACCACCTTGCGCGCCTCTTCGTACGACGCCGTGCGTTCGCTCCCGCGCACCTTGTGGGCGGAGAGGTCGACCAGCCGGTCCGGGGCCGGCGAGCCTGCGAGGACGTCGAGCATGCCCGCGGCGTTCGCGCGCTGGAGCTCGGTCGCGCCTGCGTCGATCGCGAGGCAACGCGAAGCGTCGCGGAGCGCTTCGACGCGCTCCGAGAGCGGCGCCCGCTCGCCGAGCTCGAGCACGAGCTCGCGCCCGGCCGAGCGCAGCGTCTCGTAGACGCCGATCAGCATCCGGCGCAGCGCCGCGGTGCCGTAGGTCGCGAGCAACTGGAGCCGCTCGGGCTCCTCGCGGGCGCAGAACTCGTCGAGTGCCTCCGCGAACGCCTCGCCCGCAAGGACGGAAGCCTGAGCGCCGTCGAGCTCGCGGAAGCGCGGGTCGAGCCCGGCCTCGAATGGATACGTGCGGAGCAGCCGCGCGCAGAAGCCGTGGATCGTCGCGATCCACGCGCCGTCGAGCTCGCGCGCGAGGTCGTGTCGGCCGCGCTCGCGCAGCTCGCGCCGGATGCGTGCCCGCAGCTCGCCCGCGGCCTTGCGCGTGTACGTGATCACGAGTATCGAGCCGACGTCGATCCCGCGATCACACACCGCGCGGACGAACCGCTCGACGAGGACGGCGGTCTTGCCCGTCCCAGCGCCCGCGGAGAGGAAGACGCGGCCCTCGGCCTCGATCGCCGTGCGCTGCTCCGGGTTCGGGGCGAGCGTACTCACGGCCGGCGGATCCTGCACATCGGCCAGAGCTGGCACCACTGCGGGCACTCGCCGCCGCGCGGATCGTGCCGCACGTCGCCGGCGCGGATGCGCTCGGCCAGCCCGCGCGCGTTGTCCCTGGCGGTCTCGACCTGCCGCCAGAACGCGTCGTCCTCGACGTAGTCCTTCCGCGCGTAGCCAGCGAGCACCTCCTCCTTCGCGTCGGAGCGCAGTAGGCCGCGCGGCTTGCGATCGCCGGCGAGCGGCCGGTAGACGCCGCCGAGCGGCTCGATCCCGACCAGGTCGCGAAGCACGAGCATGTAGAGCGGAATCTGAAGCCGCAGCTCCTTCTCGATCTGGCTCGCCGAATGCGCACTCTTGCCCGCCTTGTAGTCCTGCACGATCCCGCGCGCGCTGAACGGGTCGGTGTCGATGCGGTCGATCTTCCCGCTCAACGTCAGCCCGTCGCCGAGGTCGAGCCCGCGCTGCAGCTCCTGCGGCGAGCGCTCCATGCCGAACGAGACCTCGAAGCGCTTCGGCACCAGCTGCGCGTCGGCATCGGCCTCGAAGTGGACGAGCGCCTCGAGGTCGCGCCAGAGCGACGCGTCGAGCTCGCGGCGCTGCATCGTCGTCATCTCCATGCGCACGCCCGCGAGCGCCTTGTCGAGGCACTCACGCATCAAGCGGACGGCGTCGTCGACACGCTCGGGGGGGACGCGGTCCGTGCCGAGCTCCTTCGGCAGCGCGGCGAAAAACTTGTGCAGCGCGTTGTGTGCAACCGACCCGCGCAGCTTCGGATCGACCTCGGCGTCGATCGTCTTCGGATCGAGCAGCCGGTCGACGAACCACGCCGACGAGCAGTCGGCCATGCGTTCTAGCTCGGTGACAGGGAAGGTCGTGCGGGCGCCCAGCGTCTCGAGCACGATCGGGTTGCGCAGGCGCGTCGGTCGGTTCTCCGCGCGCCGCGCGCGGTCGAGCCTGCGCTCCCAACCGTTCGCGCGGGCGATCCCGTCGGCTTCGGCTGCGTGGTCGCGCGAGATCGAGGCGAGCGCGCGCAGCCGCTCTCGGTCGGTCGGCGCGTCCTCCAGGCGCCACGTCAGCTCCGAGAGCCGGCGGCGCGTCGTCGCGCGTTCGACCTCCTCGCGCGGGAAGAGCGCGCGAACCTCGTCCCAGAACGGGCTCGCCTCCTTCGGGCTGCCCTCGTCGGTCGCGGACTCGCGCACGAGGTACAGGCGGCGTGTCGGGCGCGAGCAGGCGGTGTAGAAGAGGTAGCGGTCGCGGCTCACCTGGTCGGCGCGCTGCAGGCGTCCGCCGAGGCGCTCGCGAGCGTCGTCGTCGAGGAACGGCGTCCCCCCGCCGCGTCGCGGCAGGCTGCCCTCCTCGAGCCCGAGCACGAAGACGACCTCGAAGCGTCCGGTGCGCGCCCGCTCGAGGTCGAGCACCGTGACCTTGCCCGGCTCTGCCCGCTCCCCCCGCAGGCGTGCGCGCTCGAGCGTGGCGATCACGTCCTCCGGGCCGACCGGCTCCTCGACGCGCCGCTCCCACGCACCGAGCTCGTCGAGCAGGCGCAGGCAGGCGTCGAGTGCGCGGAGGTCGCTCGCGGGGCTCTCCCCCACCGGCGGGTGCTCGAGCCCGTGTGCCGCACGCAGCATCGACTGCGCGAGCGCGCGAACGGCGTCCGCCGCAGGCGTCCCCGCCCGCAGAGCGTCGAGCTGGCGGAGCGGACCCCGAAGCTCCTGCAGGACCTCCTCGATCCGTTCGGGCTCGGCCACCGCACGCCCCCGCAGGCGCCCCTCCACGAAGTCGACGTGCGCGCGGGTCAGCCCCGAGTAGGGCGAGCGGAGGAACGCGAAGAGGTCGGCGCGCGAACCGTCTGCCCACGCATAGCGAAGCAGCGCGAGCAGCGCGTGCCCGAAGGGCGTCTCCGCAAGGCGCCCGCGGCCGTCGAAGGCGTAGGGAATGCCGAGCGTCCGAAAGGCCGTCTCGAGCGGCGCGCGCCAGCGGCCGAGCGACGGGCAGACGACGCCGATCGCATCTGGCGCGGTGCCGCCACGCACGAGGCGGAGCAGCTCGTCGCCGACGAGCTCGAGCGCGCCGCGCACACCCGCACCCTCGAGGAACGAGAGGGCGCCCTCGAGCGGTGGCGCGCCGGGGCCGGGCTCCTCGAAGAGCGCGCGCTCGAGGTACGCGAGGACGGGAGGAGCCACCTCGGCGTACGCGGGCGGAAGCTCCTCGATGCG
>JACCTU010000128.1 GCA_013812235.1 Actinomycetota bacterium
AGCACGAGCACGGTGAGGAGACAGACCCCGAACGTGCCGACGTCCTGCACCGACATCGTCACCCCGCCCAGCTCGAACGTTCGGTTCGGGAACGGGCTGTCGAGCGTCTTGGTCTCGCCGCCCCAGATCCAGCCGACGAGCCCGTTGATCGCGACCAGCAGCCCGATCGTCACGATCACGATCACGATCTCCGGTCGGTGCTCGACGGGGCGGATCACGATCCGTTCGACGGCGACGCCTCCGAGGAACGCGATCGCGAGCGTGAGCACGAACGCCGGCCAGTACGAGAAACCGTTGTTCATCAATGACCACGCGATGTACGTCGTGAAGGTCGCCATCTCACCCTGCGAGAAGTTGACGACGTCCGTCGCGCGGTAGATCAACACGAGGGCGAGCGCGAGGCTTGCGTAGATCGCCCCCGAAGCGAGCCCGCTGACGACCTGTTGGAGGAACTCGGCCATGGCTAATACCCCAGGTACGACCGCCGGACGCCCTCGTGCCGACGCAGCTCGTCGCTCGTGCCCTCCACCGCCACCTTGCCGACCTCGAGCACGTAGGCGCGCGCGGACGCTTCGAGCGCGATGTTCGCGTTCTGCTCGACGACGAGCACGCTCAGGCCTTCGTCGGCATTCAACTGCCTGACGATCGCGAACAGCTCCTGGACGACGGTCGGGGCGAGCCCGAGCGACGGCTCGTCGAGCATCAGCAGCCGCGGCCGCGAGACGAGTGCGCGCGCGAGCGAGAGCATCTGCTGCTCGCCGCCGCTCAGCGTGCCTGCCTGTTGGTGCTTGCGCGCCTCCAGCCATGGGAAGTAGCCGAGCACGCGCGGCGCCTCCTGCTTGAACGTCTTGCGCTCGCCGCGCACGTATGCGCCCATCCGCAGGTTGTCCCAGACGGTGAGTTCCCCGAAGAGCCCGCGGCCTTCCGGCACGTGCGCGACGCCGAGGCGCGCGACGGACTCCGGCGCACGCTTCGCGATCGACCGGCCGTCGAAGGTCACGTCGCCCGACTTGCGCACGGCTCCGGAGATCGCGCGGAGGGTGGTCGTCTTGCCTGCGCCGTTTGCGCCGAGGAGTGACACGACCTCGCCCTCGTTCACGGCCAGCGAGACCCCGTGGAGCGCGCGAATCGGGCCGTACCGCGCCTCGACGTTCCGGAGCTCAAGCAGCGGCATCGGCCGTCCCGAGGTACGCCTCGATCACCGCGGGGTTCGCCCGCACCTCGGCCGGCGTGCCTTCGGCGATCTTCTGGCCGAAGTTGAGCACGTGGACGCGGTCGGAGATCGACATCACGAGGTTCACGTGGTGCTCGACGAGCAGGATCGTCAGGTCGTAGTCCGCCCTGATGCGGCGGATCAGGGCGCCCAGCTCATCGACCTCCTCGTGGTTCAGGCCGCCTGCCGGCTCGTCGAGGAGCAGGAGCCGCGGGTGCGACGCGAGCGCGCGGGCGAGCTCGATTCGCTTCAGCGTGCCGAAGGGCAGCCCCGCAGCCGGCCTCGGGCCGAGCGCCTGGAGCCCCAGGTACGAGAGCGCTTCCTCGGCGTCGCTGCGAGCGGCGCGCTCGGAGAAGACCCGCCGCCTCGAGTGTGTCCCGACGAGCACGTTCTCGAGCACGGTCATCAGCGGGAAGAGCACGACGTTCTGGAACGTGCGCGCGACCCCGAGCCCGACCACTTTGTGGGGTCGCGACCGCAGCAGGTCCCTGCTGTCGAAGACGACGCGGCCCGCGTCCGGCTTGTAGAGGCGGGTGATCACGTTGAAGGCGGTCGTCTTGCCCGCGCCGTTCGGGCCGATCAGCCCCGCGATCTGGCCGCCGTCGACCGCGAGCGACACGTCGTCGAGGGCCACGAGGCCCCCGAAGGTCCGGGTGACGTGCTCGACGGAGAGAAGGGGTGCCACGGGGAAGCACGATCCTAAGCCGAAACCGGATCTGCTCCAAGGAGGTTCAGCGCCGCTGGGTATCCGTCAGCTTTCGGAGACGCTCGGCAAGCTCCCCGAGGCTCCCCGGCCGATCCAGGCTCGAGACCATCAGCAGCTCGTCGCCGAGCTCGAGGGCGAGCTCGCGATGCGACTTCAAGCGCACGATGTCGACGTTCGTGAGGTCGTCGTACAGCAGCGTTCGCACCTGCTCGCGACCTTCGGGGCCTCCGCCGGCGAGACGCAACCCGTCCGGCATGAGCCGCGCGTGCCCGACGAAACGAAGGTCGCTGTCGCGCCAGGAGACCGCATAGCTGGTGGTGTCGGTGATCACGTCCATCTCGTTTGGAGAGGTTGGCGAACGGACGCCGCGACTCGACGCCCGCTCGACGTCCCACTAGGCCAGCGCCAGGGCCTCGCGCTTCGGAGCGTTCAGCGGTGTTTTCTCACCTTCGAGCACGACCTTGAGGGCATTCGTCTCGGCAGCTGCGCCGAAGACGTCGTACGCCTCCACGGACTCGCTCAGCTTGAACCGGTGCGTCGTGAACGGCGTACCGTCGAGCCGCCCCTGCGCGATCAGCTTGAGCAGCGTCGGCGTCGTAAACGTATCGACGAGCCCCGTTGTGATCGTGACGCCCTTGATCCAGAGCTTCTCGAGGTGCAGCGTCACCGGGCTGCCGTGGACGCCGACGTTCGCGACGGTGCCGCCGGAGCTCACGATCTCGGAGCAGAGCTCGAACGTCGCCGGAACGCCGACAGCCTCGATCGCAACGTCTGCGCCGCGACCCTCGGTCAGCTCCATGATCCTGGCAACGGCGTCTTCAATGCCGTTGTTGATCGTCACGTCCGCGCCGAACTTCTTCGCGAGCTCGAGCCGCTCGTCGGCGACGTCGAGGACGACGATGGTGGCGGGTGTGTACAGCTTCGCCGTCAAGACGGCGGCGAGCCCGATCGGGCCGGCGCCGACGATGGCGACGACGTCACCCGGCTTGACCTGGCCGTTCAGGATCCCGACCTCGTACGCCGTCGGGAAGATGTCGGCGAGGAACAAGACCTGCTCGTCGGTGAGACCCTCCGGGATCTTGTACGCGGAGGTGTCGACGAACGGAATCCGGGCGTACTCGGCCTGCACCCCGTCGATCAGGTGGCCGAGGATCCAGCCCCCACCGCCGGTGCACAGGCCGTAGCGACCCTGCTTGCAAGACGGACAGCGACCGCAGGACGTGATGCACGAGATCAGGATGCGGTCTCCGACCTCGAAGCCGGTCACCGCGCTGCCGATCTCCGAGATCGTCCCGACGGCCTCGTGGCCGAGGATCGTTCCGGGGATGACCGCCGGCACGTCGCCTTTCAGAATGTGAAGGTCCGTTCCGCAGATCGTCGTGGTGTCGATCCGAACGATCGCGTCGGTCGGTGCCTGGAGCGTCGGCTCCGGCACGTCGTCCCAAGCCTTCTGGCCGGGACCGTGGTACACGAGCGCTTGCATGAGCGCCTCCTTTTCCGATTTCTCCGCACAGTGTCCGCCCGTCTGCGCGGCCCGCCATCGGCGGTGCCGCTGAAGCGCGGTGCGGCTTTCTACGGCTGCGGGCCTGGCGGTCGGCACGACAAGATCCCGTTGTGAGCGTCGTCTCCGCCCAGCCCCTGGACGTGATCCTTCGCGACGGGACGACTCTGCGCCTGCGCTCCCCGGCTCCGGACGACGCTGACGCTCTGCTCGAGTTCTTCGGCGGCCTCTCGCAGCAGAGCCTGCGCAGCCGTTACCACGGCATGCCTGCGGTCGACGTCCACCTGGTCGAGCCGATGCTCCAGGCGGATGGCCGGGAGGCCGCTGTCCTGATCGGCTCCGTCGATGACCGGATCGTCGCGGTCGCGAACTTTGCCCGCTTGCGCGACCCGACCGCGGCCGAGGTCGCGTTCGCGGTCACCGACGAGTACCAGCACCGCGGGATCGGGACGCGCCTGCTCGAGCAGCTCGCTACTCTCGCGGGGGCGCAGGGGATCGAGCGGTTCCTCGCGACGGTGCTGCCGGACAACCGACAGATGCTCGGTGTGTTCGAGGCGGTCGGGTTCGCGGTCACGCGTGACGCTGCCGGCGGTGAGGTCGAGCTCACCTTTCCGATCGCGCCGACCGAGCGCTATCTCGAGCACGTCGGAAGCCGGGACCACGAGGCGGTTGTGGCGTCGCTGCGCGCCTTCTTCGAGCCGGCCTCCGTCGTGGTCGTCGGCGCCTCGCCGCGGCGCGGGTCGATCGGAGGCGGGCTCTTTCGCAACGTGCTCGACGCGGATTTCACGGGAGCTGCATACCCGGTCAACCGCCAGGGCGAGTCCGTCGCCGGCGTCCGCGGTTACACGTCGATCGAGGAGATCCCGGACCCGATCGACCTCGCGGTCATCTGCGTCCCGGGTGAGCACGTCCTCGCAGCCGCGGAGAACGGGCTGCGGAACGGCGTTCGCGCACTTTGCGTGATCTCCGCGGGGTTCGCGGAGATCGGGTCCGAGGGCGTCGAACGGCAGGAACGGCTGCTCGCGCTGGTGCGCTCGTACGGCGCCCGAATGATCGGCCCGAATTGCCTCGGTATCGCGTCTGCCAAACCCCGCCTGAACGCGACGTTCGCGGGCCAGGCGCCGCGCTGGGGCTCGATCGGCTTCTCCTCCCAGAGCGGTGCGCTCGGCTTGGTGCTGATCGAGGCCGCGGAGGCCCGTGGGATCGGGCTGTCCGCGTTCGTCTCGATTGGGAACAAGGCCGACGTGTCGTCGAACGACCTGCTCGAGCGGTTCGAGGCTGACGACGCGACCAACCTCGTCGCGCTCTACCTCGAGTCGTTCGGCAACCCGCAAAAATTCTCTCGCATCGCGCGCCGAGTCTCGCGCTCGAAGCCGATCCTCGCGCTGAAGAGCGGGCGCACGTCGGCGGGCGCTAAGGCTGCGGGCTCCCACACGGCAGCGCTCACGAGCTCCGACGCAGCTGCCGCGGCGCTCTTTCACCAGGCGGGCGTGATCCGCGCCGACACGCTGGAGGAGCTCGTCGACGTGTCGGTGCTGCTCTCGACGCAGCCGCTCCCGCGCGGACGCCGAGTGGGGGTGCTCACGAACGCAGGCGGCCTCGGCATCCTTGCGGCCGACGCGTGTGACGCGGCCGGGCTCGAGCTTCCGACGCTTTCGGAGGAGACCGTCGCGCGCCTGGCCGAGCTCCTCCCGGGGGAGGGAAGCTTCGCGAACCCCGTCGACATGCTCGGGTCGGCGACTGCCGCGAGCTACGAGGCCGTCCTGCCGATCTTGCTCGCGGAGCCCGCGGTCGACGCCGTGCTCGTCCTGTTCGTGCCGCCGGTCACGGCAACCGCGGACGAGGTGGCGCTCGCCGTAGCGCGGGTCGCCGACGACGCCGACAAGCCGGTGCTCGCCGCCGTGATGGATGCAAAGGGCATTCCGCCCACGCTCGTGAGTGCGGGGGTCGCGGCATTCCCGTATCCGGAGTCGGCAGTGCGCGCGCTCGGTCGTGCAGTGGGACGCGCCGAATGGTTGCGACGTCCTGCGGGCATCGTCCCAGAGCTCGATGGCATCGATCGTGTGGCGGCACGCGGGCTCGTGCTCGAGGTACTGCGCCGCGGTCCGGACGTCTGGCTCGAAGCCGACGAGGCCCGTGCGCTCCTCGTGGCTTACGGGATCCCCGTGGTCGAGCAGCGCGTGGCGGGCTCGCCCGATGACGCCGGTCGTGCCGCCGCCGAGCTCGGCTTCCCCGTCGTCGTCAAGACGGCGCTCGCGGGCGTGCACAAGACCGAGACGGGCGGCGTCGTGCTCGACCTCCAGACTGAGGAGGAGGTCCGCGATGCCGCCACGCGGATCGGAGGTGCCGTCCTCGTGCAGCCGATACGCAGTGGCAGCGCGGAGCTCCTCGCCGGGCTCGTGCAGGACGAGCTGTTCGGGCCGCTCGTTGCGCTCGGCCCCGGAGGCGTGTTCGCCGAGCTCATCGGCGACGCGGGGCTCCGCATCGCGCCGCTCACAGACGTCGACGCGCGCGAGCTCGTGCTCGAGGTTAAGACCGGGGCGCTCGTTCGGGGCTACAGGGGCAAGCCCGCGGCCGACTCGGAGTCGGTCGTCGACCTGCTGCACCGGCTCTCCGCTCTGGGTGAAGATGTGCCGGAGGTCGCCGAGCTCGACCTCAACCCTGTCTTCGTCGGCCCTGACGGCTGCGTCGCGGTCGATGCGCGCGTGCGCGTGCGCGAGGTTGCGCAGACGCGCAGCCTGAAGACCTGGTAGCGACCATCACCCCGCGTCTTCGTCCAGCAGCCCGTGCGCGAGGGCGTACCGAACGAGCTCGGCTCGGGTTGCGAGGCGCAGCTTCTGCATGATGTGCGCCCGGTGCGACTCGGCCGTCCGCACCGAGACGAAGAGCAGCTCCGCGATCTCCTGGTTCGTGTGGCCCAGCGCGAGCAGCCTGAGCACCTCGTGCTCGCGCTCGGAGAGCGGGTCGGCCGCCTCCTCCTCGCGCTCGCGCGCCTCCGAGTCCATCAGTCGGGCGCCGAGCGCGGGGTGGAGGTAGCGGTTGCCCTCCGCGACCTCCCGCACGGCGGCGACGAGGTCGGCGTCCGCCGCTTCCTTCAGGACGTAGCCGCTCGCGCCGGCCGCGAAGGCTTCCCGGACGTAGTGAGGGTCGTCCTGCATCGAGAGGATGAGCACCTTTGCGTCGGGAGCCTCGTGGAGGACGAGCGGCGTGCCCTCGATCCCGCTCGCCCCTGGCATCACGACGTCCATCACGATCACGTCGGGCTTCTGCGCGCGGACCTCGAAGACCGCGTCGCGGACGCTCCCCGCTTCGGCGACGACCTCGATGTCCGCCTCCGCCTCGAGCACTCGTCGGAGTCCGGAGCGGACGATCGCGTGATCGTCCACCACAATGACCCGGATCGGCATCAGGGGATCGGCACTTCGACGACGATGGCCGTCCCGCCCGCGGACGAGGACTCGATGTCCAATCGTCCGTCGAGCAGGGCGATTCGCTCGCGCATCCCGAGCAACCCTAGACCGCCGTCGCGAACGTCCTCGACGACGAAGCCCACACCGTCGTCCTCGATCACTGCGGCGACCGTGTCCAGCTTGCGCGTCACGAGCACGCTGACGCGCGACGCGCGCGAGTGCTTGATCACGTTCGTGAGCGCCTCCTGAACGATGCGATAGAGGGCGGTCTCGACCGGCTGTGGAAGCCGCTCCGCGACGAGCACGGCCTCGAGCTCCACCGGGATCGACGTCTGCTCGGCGAAGGTGTGCGTCAGTCGCTCGAGCGCAGGCACGAGCCCGAAATCGTCAAGCGCCTTCGGCCGCAGCTCCACCGCGAGCCGCCGGACATCGTGGAGCGTGTCGACGAGCTGCTGACGGAGTCGCGCCGTCGCCTCACGAATCTGGTCCGGATCGTTCGCCTCCTCGATCGCGCCGAGGCCGAGCAAGGCTGACGTCAACGCCTGCCCGGTCTCGTCGTGGAGCTCGCGCGCAAGTCGCGTGCGCTCGAGCTCCTGCGCGTCGACGACGCGGGCGACTGCGGCGCGGGCAACGCGGGTGGAGAGGTCGGCGGCGACCGCGGCGCGCGTCGCGAACGCTTCGGCGAGCCGGAGGTCATCCTGCGTGAACCGCTTGTCGAGACCCGACTTGTTGTGAGCGACGACGATCCCGATGGGCTCCCCGCGAACGAGGAGCGGCACGTAGAGCCCGGTCGACGCGCCTACCTGCCGAGCGAACTCCTGGTCGACCTCGGGGTCGTCGAGCAGCGAGTCGACGCGTTCGCTTCGCCTCCGCTCGAGGATGCGCGCGCTCTTCGAGGTGTCGGGCACCTCGTTCCCGACGAGTCTCTCCGCGGCGGCGCCTGCCGCGGCCTGGACGACGAGCCGGCCGCCGCTCGGAAACGCGATGAAGACGTCCTCAGCATCGATCAGGCCCTGGAGCCGGTCGGCCACGAGCTGCAGGACGCGAGGCAGCTCGATCACGCCGGAGAGCGTGTTGCCGACCTCGATCAGCGACTCGAGCTGCCTGGACCAGCGCGTTGCCGACTCGTACAGGCGCGCATTCTCGACGGCGACTGCCGCCTGCGCGGCGAGCAAGGTGATCACGTCGACGTCCTCATCGGTGAACTCTCCGCCGCGTTTCTCGGTCAAGTACAGGTTTCCATAGGCGACGCCGCGAAGCACGATCGGCACGCCGAGAAAGCTCGTCATCGGAGGGTGGTTCGGCGGAAAGCCCGTCGAGTCCGGATGGTCGCCGAGGTCGGCGAGGCGAAGCGGCTTCGCCTCGCGGATCAACAGGCCGAGGATGCCGCGCCCCCGAGGTCGCTCGCCGATCAGCTGCTCGGCGTCCGCGTCGATGCCCGTGACCAGGAAGCGCTCGAGCCCCGTTCCCGACGGATCGATCACCCCGAGCGCGGCGTA
>JACCTU010000153.1 GCA_013812235.1 Actinomycetota bacterium
CTCGCGCCGCGCGCGGCGGGCGGCCTCCTCCGCGCGCTCGGGCGGTCCGTAGCGCGCGGCGCTCACCGCGTCGACGAAGGGCGTGACGTCGAGCGCGACCTCCTGCCGGACGACCTTGCCGAGCTCGGCAGCCGTCGCGCTCTCGGGGACGGCGATTTTCTGGTCGGCGAGGAATTCCTCGAGCTCGCGCCGGCAGGCGGCAGCCACCTTGCGTGGGTCCTTCGTCAGGAACCGCGCACGGCGGCGCGCGAGCTTCAGGAGCCCGATCCCGGCCGCGAGCGCAAGAGCCGCGAGCGCAAGCAGGCGAAGCAGGCTGCCTTCGCTCCCGCCGCTCGTCGTCCCCGCGATGTCCCCCGGCAGGTCGCGGCCGTCGGCGCCCCGGCCCACTCCGGCCCCGCGGTCGAAGCGCTCCGTCTGGAGCTTGTAATCTGCCGCGTCGATGCCCGCAGCGATCGCGGCCGACACGGCGGCGGCGTTGAAGCCGAGCGACGCTGCACTGTAGGCGCCGTCGAGATCACCCCGGCCGGGGGTCGGGTCGAACGGGAGCCAGCCGTAGCCCCGGAACCACACCTCGACCCACGTATGCGCGTCGTGGTCCGTTACGGTCCAGCGGCCCGTCTCCTGGTCGTACGAGCCGCTCGTGAACCCGGCGCCGATGCGCGCGGGGATGCCGAGGTAGCGGAGCATCAGCGCCATCGCCCCCGCGAAGTACTGGCAGTACCCGCGGTGGGTGCGCGTGACGAACTCGACGAGCGGCGGCAAGTCCCCACGCATGGTTGGGTTCTCGTCGTAGACGTAGCTCTGGCCGTCCCGGAACGACGTCTCGAGCTGG
The DNA here is from genome assembly GCA_013812235.1 of Actinomycetota bacterium. Taxonomy (GTDB): domain Bacteria; phylum Actinomycetota; class Thermoleophilia; order Gaiellales; family Gaiellaceae; genus JACCTU01. Next base: position 833 of record JACCTU010000153.1, read on the forward strand.
ACGACCGCCGCGTACGGGCTGGGCGCGTCCCCCGCGATCGCGAGCGCACGCTCGTAGAGCGGACGGTAGGAGTTGAGGGACGGGTTCTCGTCGACGATTTGCTCCATCGCCTCGCGCCGGCCGGCCGACCCGAAGTGCGGCGACGGTGGCGTCGCGGTGCGCGCCTGCACGACGAGGTAGCGGTCGAGCGCGGCCGAGTAGATCGGGGCCGAGCGCGCGAGCGCCCGCGGCGACGGCCGGGCGGCGTAACTCCACGACGTGTAGGTGGAGCCGCGCGGGACGCCTTGGGGGGCGTACGCGGTGCCGGTCGACTGGTAGAGCACGAACTCGTCCTGGTCGTCGAGTTCGTAGCGCACGGGCACGCTGGCGCCGATGAGCCGGTTGTCCTGGAGCGCTTCGACCTTGACGCGCGCGCGGAGCTGCAGCTTCTCGCTGCGACCCGCCGGCGGGAGCAGCGGGTCGACGAGCGGGTCGGGCTGCACCTCGAGCGTCGACTCGAGCCAGTTGTCGCCGTTGAAGATGTCGAGCGTCGTCGCGCGCCAGTAGCGGGAGATGGGCGGCGCCTCGATTGTGAGGACAGTCGTCTTCTTCGCGGGCCACTCGAGCGCGCCGTAGTTCGAGTCCCACACGTAGCTGACGCTGATCGGCAGGTCGTCCTTGCCCGACGGCTCCCAGGTCTCCCACCCGAGGAAGGCGCCCTTTGCAACCGCGGGCACGCCCGAGACCAGCACGGCCGCGATGACGACGACCGCCGCCGCGATCGAGCCCTGGCGGAGACGTGCGGCGCTCGAGAGCCCCCCCAGGAGCACGAGCGCTGCGCCGAGGATCACCGCCCCGCGGCCGACCGTGTTCGAGCTGGTCAGGAGCGTCGCCGGCCAGGCCGCGCCGGCGACGAGCAGCCCGGTCGCCAGCAGCGCACGGCGCTCCGCGATGGCGAGTGAGATCGCGAGCGTGAAGCCGAGGACCGCGACCACGACGATCCCATGCATCAGCGGGTGCCCCGCCGCCCCGAAGGGCAGCGGCACGTCGTAGTAGAGGTAGAAGCCGTCGACGATCCGTCGCCACGCCTCGCGCGGCCAGACGGTCCCGACCGCAGAGTGGAGGCCGAGTAGCGCAGCTACCGGGACGGCTGCGAGCCGCAGCCGCGTCCGCGGAAGCAGGGCGGGCACGATGCCGACGACGACCGACCACAGGAGCAGGCTCCACGTCAGCTCCCCGTGCTCGAGTCGCAGCCAGCTCCAGGCCATGACGAGCGCGGCCAGCAGGCCGAGAGCCGCGGTCTTACGCACGCACCGTCTCCTGCCTCATCGCCGTTCCGAGCACGAACCCCAGGTCGTCCCCACGGCGCACCACGGCGACAGGAACGCCCGAGGCCTGCAGCTTGAGGAGGCCCGGCTCGCGCGAAGGGCGACCGCCCGCGAACGTGGGTGCATCGACGTAGACGACGGAGACGCGACGCTGAGCGAGCGAGCGGTGGACGACCCGGTCGACGAGCGCGGCATCCAGGCGCGACGTGACGAGCGCGAGCTCGAAGGCCCGAGCCGCCGGGCCGGAATCGTCGACGAGGAGCGCCGCGAGCGGCACCTGCCCCGTGGGCTCGACCGCGGCGAGCGTCTCGAGCGCCTGCCGCCACTCGCCGAGCGCGGTCTGCACGCGCACGAACTCCTGCCGAAGCGAGTTCACGACTAGGACCGCGCGGCGGTCGCGGACCACTTGTGTGCGCAGGAGCGACCCCGCCGCTCGCACCTGCGCGTCGAAGCTGTCGCCTGCGACCGAGCGCGCGTCTGCGTCGAGGAGGATCGCCACCTCGTCGCGCGGCTCGTCCTGGAGCTCCTTCACCATCAGCTGCCCCCGTCGGGCGGTCGACTTCCAGTGCACCTTCCGGAGCGACTCGCCCTCCTCGTACTCGCGAACGCTGTGCACGTCGAAGCCCGAGGGCCGGCGGAGCAGAAGCCGTCGGCCGTTGTCGGCGCGCGGCCCACTCTCGGAGAAGAGGAGGTCGAGCTCGACGATCCGCGGCAGTACGAGCAGCGCGCCCTGCTCGGCCAGGGGGACGCTGCCCTGCTCGAGCCCGAACGGGTCCTCGACGAGCGCGGTTGCGTCGTCGAGCGCGTACCGGCCGCGCGGGACCGACCGGAGCACGTAGCGGCCGCGGAGGAACCGGCCGTCCCGCCGCAGCGGGATCCGGCGCTCGCCGAGGCGCGCGAACCGCTCGACGACGCTCACCGACGCGAGCCCGAGCGGGCCGCGCGGCTCGAGCTCGACGTCGACCACCACGTCGTCTCCCTCCACGGGCTCGCCCGAGCCTGCGCGGCGACGGTAGGCCATCGGGCGAGCGGCGGCGTGCACGCTCAGCGCGGCGATCAGCACCGCGAGCAGGAAGCCGATCGCGACCGGGTAGAGCGCCTGTGAGCCGAACGCCCAGGCCGCGACGTAGAGAGCGCCGCCGAGGCCGAGCAGGAGCCGCCCGCGGGGCGTCAGCATCAGACGGGGACGGGCGTCTTGTCGAGCGCGTCGCGGACGAGGTCGAGGCTCGTCGTCCCCGCCGCGCGCGCCTCGGGCGCAACGATCAGACGGTGCGACAGCACGGCCTCGGCGACTGCCTTCACGTCGTCCGGGGAGAGGAAGTCGCGTGCGTCGGCGAGCGCACGGGCCTTCGCCACGCGCACGATCGAGATCCCCGCCCTGGGACTGCCGCCGAGGTAGAGCCGCGAATCAGCGCGCGTGTGGCGGAGCAGGGCGACGACGTAGCGGTTGACGCTCTCCTCGACGAAGATCGCCTGCGCCTCCGCGACGAGCGCCAGCACCTCCTGCCCGTTCGTGACCGGCTCGAGCGTTTCCAACGGCGAGCCCGAAGTCTGTTCGGAGAGCATCCTGGACTCGTCGGCGAGCGTCGGGTAGCCGATTGCGACGCGCATCGCGAAACGGTCGAGCTGGGCCTCGGGCAGCGGGTAAGTGCCCTCGTACTCGATCGGGTTCTGCGTTGCCATGACCATGAAGGGCGGCGCGAGCTCGTACGAGAACCCGTCGATCGTGACCTGCCGCTCCTGCATGCACTCGAGGAGCGCCGACTGCGTCTTCGGCGAGGCGCGGTTGATCTCGTCGACCAGGAGGAGGTTCGCGAAGACCGGGCCAGGACGAAACTCGAACTCGTTCTGCGCCTGATTGAAGACGTTCACGCCGGTGACGTCCGAGGGCAGCAGGTCCGGGGTGAACTGAAGTCGCGAGAAGGAGACGTCCAGCGAGCGGGCGAGCGCTTTGGCGAGCGTCGTCTTGCCGACGCCCGGCAGGTCCTCGATGATCAGATGGCCCTCGGCGACCAGGCAGAGCACGACCAGCCGGAGCGTCTCCTCGGGCGCGTGCACCACCCTCTGCAGGTTCTCGACGACCGACGCGATCGTCCGCTGTGCGTCGTCGACGGTGACCGTGCGTCTACCGACCGCGTCCATCGGCCTCCTCGAGCAGGCGGGCGACCTCGTCGAGAATCGCTCCTGCGACGGCCCGTTTCGGCGTCTTCTCGACCCGTCGTTCTCCGTCCCTGCCGATCAGCGTCACCTCGTTCTCCTCCGAGTCGAACCCGATGTCTTCTCGTGATACGTCATTGAAGACGACGAGGTTCGCCCTCTTGTCAGTGAGCTTCTGCCTGGCTCGGTCGATCCCGCCCCCCGATTCGGCCGCAAACCCGACGAGGAGCGGCCCCCCGTCGCGCTCGCCGAGGGTTCGCAGGACGTCGGTGGTCGGTTCGAGCTCGAGCGTCCAGGCGCCGGTGTCCTTGCCCCGCTTGCCGGCCACGACCTCGGCCGGCCGGTAGTCGGCCACGGCTACGGCCATCACGACCACGTCGGCGTCCACCGCCCTGGCGAGCACCTCGCGCTCGACGTCCGCAGCGGTCGACGCTGGGACGAGCTCGACTCCCCCCGGCGAGGGGACGGTGAGGTTCGCAGCGACGAGCGTGACCTCCGCTCCCCGGCGGCGCGCCTCCTCGGCGAGCGCCACGCCCATCCGCCCGGACGAGCGGTTGCCGACGAAGCGCACGTCGTCGAGTGGCTCGCGCGTGCCGCCGGCGGTCACGAGAACGCGCCGGCCGAGCAGCTGCTCGCGCTTCGCGAGCAGGCCCGCGCACGCCTCGAAGATCTCCTCGGGCTCCGACATCCGCCCCACGCCCCACTCGCCTTCGGCCATCTCGCCTTCGTCGGGCCCGATCAGCTCGATCCCACGCGCGCGGATCGCCGCGACGTTCGCCTGGGTCGCCGAGCTCGCCCACATGCGGGGGTTCATCGCCGGCGCGACGAGGAGCGGCCCGCGGTGCGCGAGCGCCGCCTCGCTGAGGAGGTTGTCCGCGATCCCGTGTGCGAGCTTCGCAAGCGTGTTCGCGGTCAGCGGCGCGATCACGTAGAGGTCGGCCCGGGTCAGGTGCGCGTAGAGATCCTCGCGCGGCTCCCGCCTGGCGAGCGCGAAGAAGGTCTCCCGCCGCACGAACCGGTCGGCCCCGTCGGTGACGAGCGGAACGACGTCGTGCCCGGCCTTGACGAGCAGCCGAACGAGCTCACATGACTTGTAAGCAGCAATTCCGCCGGTCACGCCAACCAAGATCTTGGCCACCGACACATTGTGCCGACAAGCGGCCTCCGCCAACGAGGGTCAACCGGCTACGAAAGGATGGCGAACCCTATTTCGGATACGTGTACTTGATCATGCCCTGGGCTGTTTCCTCCATGGCCATGGTCAAGTAGTTCTTCGAGCGGGACTCCACGAGCGGCGGCGGGAAGTCCTCATAGGTGCCCTCACCGAGCTGCTGGTAGTAGTTGTTGATCTGGCGAGCCCGCTTGGCCGTGACGATGACCAGCGCGTAGCGCGAGTCGACGTTGTCCAGGAGCTCATCGAGGCGTGGGTGGATCACGTGGACATGGTAGCTGCACCGTCGAGTGCCCGCCGAACGATAGAAGCCAGCTCCTCGGCGGCCCGCTCGATCTCGTCGTTCACGATCAGGTAGTCGCACTGCTCCGCCTGGTCGAGCTGGCGGCGCGAGAGGGCGAGCCGCTCCTCGATCTCCCCCGCACTCTCGGTGGCGCGTTCGCGAAGGCGACGCTCGAGCTCCTCGAAGTCCGGCGCATGGACGAAGAAGAGGACGGCGTCGGGCACGCGGCCCTTGACGGCGAGTGCGCCGTTCGGCTCGAGCTCGAGCAGCGGCGACTTCCCCTGGTCGCGAATGCGGTCGAGCTCGGACCAGAGCGTCCCCGACCGCTGCCCCCAAGGGAACGCGTAGTACTCGAGGAAGTCGTCCTCGGCTAAGCGCCGGTCGAACTCCTCGTCGGAGATGAACCAGTAGTGGACGCTGTCGACCTCGCCCGGTCTGCGTCCCCGGGTCGTGGCGGACACCGCGAGCGCGACCTCTGGCACGCGCTTCAGCAGCTCTTGCACGAGCGTCCCTTTGCCGGCACCCGAAGTGCCGGTGATCACAAAGACCGGAGGCGTCTTACCTGTTGAAGAGCCCAACCAGCTCCGACCGCTGCCGCTCCGAGAGGCCACCGACCGTCTTCGCCTGGCTGATCCGGGCCTGGTTGAGGAACCGTGCGGCCTTCACGCGGCCGAACTTCGGGACGGCCATCAGGATGTCGAACACCTTCGCCGTCTCGACGTACTCGGGCGGGTTGCGCAGGATCGAATCGATGCGCACGTGTCCGTCCTTGAGATCCTTCTTGAGCTTCGCCCGCTTGACCCGGATGTCGTTCGCCCGCTTCAGCGCCTCCATGCGCTGATCGAGTGAGCGCAGAGGTGCCTGGGTCTGGGTCTTGGACGACACCATGGCGCGGGAGTCTAACAAGTCGTCCGCGCCCTGCAACCTCTGCTGAGCAGGTCATCTAGAGCACGTTCGCGTGCACGTCCGCGCGCTGTCCTGCATCTGTCCAGTGCGCGATTCCGCGCGCGTCGTGCGCGGAATCGAAGCCCCGAGCGCTTCGCTCGACGTCGAGTTCGGTTCGAACGCGCAACGGCGCGTCGGGGTCGGAAAACAGCACGGTGCCGAGTGCGACCGCGGATGCGCCCGCGGCGATCAACTCGAGCGCGTCGCGACCGGTGCGGACACCGCCCATCCCGACAATCGGGATTGTCGTCGCGCGCGCACACGCGTAGACCGCGGCGAGCGCGATCGGTTTCAGTGCCGGGCCCGAGTAGCCGCCCGAGCCACGTTCAAGCGTCGGGCGTAGGGTTCGCTCGTCGAGCGAGAGCCCGCGGATCGTGTTCACGAGCGAGAGCCCGTCGGCCCCGGCCGCTTCGACCGCGCGTGCGGTGTCCGCGACGTCCCACGCTGCCGGCGAGAGCTTCGCGTAGAGCGGCAGGTCGGTGGCTGCCCGGCACGCTCCGACAATCTCCGCCGCCGACTCCGGCGCTTCGTCGACGTTCGGACACGAGAGATTGAGCTCGATCGTCACGTCGTCGAGCGCGGCGCACGTCTCCGCGTATTCGTCGGCGGCGAACCCACCGACGGAGACCCAGAGCGGGAAGCCCAGCTCGCGCAAGTGCGGCAGCACCTCGTCGAGGAACTTTTCACGGCCGGGGTTCGCGAGGCCGATCGCGTTCAGCATCCCGTGCTCGGTCTCGGCGATGCGCACGGGCGCGTTCCCGTCGCGCGGCAGCGGCGTGATCGTCTTCGTCACAAACGCGTCGAGCGCGCGCGCAACGTCGGGCGCGATCAGCGCGTCGAGGCAGCCGGACCCGTTAAGCAGCAGCAAGAACCGGCCCTTCCACGCAGAGCCGCTTCAGCTCGCCGCCGATCTCGACCGCGCAGCCGTAGCACGCGCCGTACCCGCAGGCCATCGGCGCCTCCCAGGCGAGCTGCGCGTCGGGCGAGAGCGCCCGGACGGTTTCGAGCATCGGCTCGGGGCCGCACGCGAGGACGTCGTGGCCGGCCGGCATCGCCTCCGTGACGTACGTCGGCTCGATCACGACTTCGGCGTTCGGGATTAGCGCGGCTGCCTCGGCGTGCCACTCGGACCGGAAGCCGAGAAGTGCCGGCGGTGCACCGAGGCGCTCCGAGACGAACGGCAGCGGCGCGATCCCGATCCCGCCGCCGACGAGCAGCGGACGCTCGACGTCGAGCCGGAAGCCGTGCCCGAGCGGCCCGAGCACGTGGATCGCGTCGCCCGGCTCGAGCGCGCAGAGCGCCCGGGTCCCGGGGCCGATCGGGTCGATCAGGAACGCGAGCTCCCCGGCCGGCGCGAGACAGACCGACATCGGCCGCGGTAGCACGCGACCCGGCGCCTCCAGCATGAAGAACTGTCCGGGACAACCAGGATCGAGTGCACCGCACCCGACCCTGATCAAGAAGTAGGGGCCGATCTGTTCGTTGCCGAGGACCTTAAGCCGAGCGCGCTTCATCGATGCGCTCCTGCAGCGACTTGGCGATCTCCGTGCGAGCGTGAGCGATCGCGTGCACCGCAGCGGAGGCGCCGGAGAGGGTGGTGATGCAGGGGACGCGCGCGACAAGAGCGGCCTCGCGGATCGCGTAGCCGTCGGTGCGGGCGCCGCGGCCCTGCGGCGTGTTCACGACAAGGTCGACCTTGCCCTTGCGAATCTGGTCGACGACCGTGCGGCCCTTCTCGACGATCTCGACGTCGAGACCGGCGCCGGCGAGCGTGTGCGCGGTCCCCGCGGTCGCGGTGAGCTTGAAGCCGAGCCCCGCGAGCGCGGCCGCAACCGGCACGGCGTTCTGCTTGTCTGCGTCGCGCACGGTCAGGAACGCGGTGCCGCTCGTCGGCAAGCGGCGCCCGGCTGCGCGTTCGGCTTTCGCGAACGCCGTCGGCAGGTCGGCGGCGGTCGCCATCACCTCGCCCGTTGAGCGCATCTCAGGACCGAGCACCGGGTCGGCGCCCGGGAAGCGGTGGAACGGGAGCACCGCGGCCTTGACGCTCACCTCGTGCGGTGTCGCGCGTCGTGGCAGACCGAGCTCCGCGATCGTCTTACCGGCTGAGAGCCGGCAGGCGGCGGCGACGAGGTTGACGCCCGTCGCCTTGCTCACGAACGGCACCGTGCGCGACGCACGCGGGTTCACCTCGAGCACGTACACCTCGCGACCGGCGATCGCAAGCTGGACGTTCAAGAGGCCGACGACGCCGAGCGCGGGGCCGAGCCGCCGCACGAACGCGTCGACGTCGGCTGCCTGCTGCGGTGTCAGCGACTGCGCGGGAAGAACGCACGCCGAGTCGCCGGAGTGAACGCCCGCCTCCTCGACGTGCTGCATGACCGCGCCGATGTACGTGTCGTGCCCGTCGCAGACCGCGTCGACGTCGATCTCGATTGCGTTCTCGAGGAAGCGGTCGACCAGGACCTTGCCCTCGACCGACGCGATTGCGTCGCGGACCTGGTCCTCGTCGTAACAGACGCGCATCGCGCGACCGCCGAGGACGTACGAGGGCCGGACGAGCACCGGGTACTCGACGCGCTCGGCGACCCCGACCGCTTCGTCCGCGGTCTCGGCCATCCCCCACGCCGGGCACTGCACGCCGAGCCGGTCCGCGAGCGCGGCGAAGCGCTCGCGGTCCTCCGCGAGGTCGACTGCGTCGAAGGGCGTGCCGAGGATCGTGAAGCCGGCGCGCTCGATCGCCCGGGCGAGCTTGAGCGGCGTCTGGCCGCCGAACTGGATCACGACGCCGACCGGCTGCTCGCGCTCGAGCACCGCGAGCACCTCCTCGATCCCGAGCGGCTCGAAGTACAGGCGATCCGAGGTGTCGTAGTCGGTGGAGACCGTCTCGGGGTTGCAGTTGACCATCACGGCCTCGTAGCCGAGCTCGCGGAAGGTCTGGGCGGCATGGACGCAGCAGTAGTCGAACTCGATCCCCTGGCCGATCCGGTTCGGGCCCGAGCCGAGGATCACGACCGAACGGCCGGGCTCGGGAGGCGCCTCGTCGGCCTCGCCCCAGGTCGAGTAGAGGTAGTTCGACTCCGCCTCGACCTCGCCGCCGCACGAGTCCACCCGGCGGAAAGCGGGCTTGACGGCCCACGCTTTCCGCCGGGAGCGAGCTTCGGCCTCGCTCGAGCCGCACGCGCTCGCGATCTCACCATCGGAGAGACCAAGCCGCTTGTGGCGGAGCCAGTCGACCTCGACGAGATCGTCGAGTGAGCTCAGGCGCTCCAGCATGTCGCGGACACGCTCGAGCTCTGCCACGAACCAGGGGTGCATGTTCTCCGGGTTCCACTCGTCGTCGATCTCACGCGAGCGCTTGGCCTTGAGAAACGCCTCGGTGAACGTGCGGCCGATGCCCATCGTCTCCCCCACGCTCTTCATCTGCGTGCCGAGCGTGCGGTCGGCGCCGGGGAACTTTTCGAAGGCGAAGCGCGGGAACTTGACGACCACGTAGTCGAGCGTCGGCTCGAAGCTCGCAGGCGTCGTCTTGGTCAGGTCGTTCGGGATTTCGTCGAGCGTGTAGCCGACGGCGAGCTTCGCCGCGACCTTGGCGATCGGGTAGCCGGTCGCCTTCGATGCGAGCGCCGAGGAACGCGAGACGCGCGGGTTCATCTCGATCACGCGCAGGTCTCCGGTGTCGCGGTTGCGGGCGAACTGGATGTTCGACCCGCCCGACTCGATCCCGACCGCGCGCACGATCGCGGCCGCTGCATCGCGCAGCTCCTGGTACGCGTGGTCGGAGAGCGTCATCTGCGGCGCGACCGTGACCGAGTCTCCGGTGTGCACGCCCATTGGGTCGAGGTTCTCGATCGAGCACACGATCACGACGTTGTCCTTCTTGTCGCGCATCACCTCGAGCTCGAACTCGTCCCAGCCGCGGATCGACTCTTCGACGAGCACCTGGTCGACCGGCGACTCGCGGAGTCCGACCTCGACCTGGCGCCGGAGCTCGTCCATCGTCTCCGCGAAGCCGCCGCCGTGGCCGCCGAGCGTGAAGGCCGGCCGGACGACCGCGGGCAGCGAGATCCCGCCGAGCTGGTCGGGCCCCGTGACGATCTTCGACTTCGGAGTCTGCAGGCCGCAGCTGTGCACCGCGTCGCGGAAAAGCTCGCGGTCCTCCGCGCGGCGGATCACGTCGAGCGGCGCGCCGATCAGCTCGATCCCGAGCGCGTCGAGCAGGCCGTCGGCGGCGAGCTCCGCGGCGAGGTTGAGGCCGGTCTGCCCGCCCATCGTCGGCAGGAGCGCGTCGGGTCGCTCGCGGCCGAGTACGTCGGCGACTCCCTCGACGTCGAGCGGCTCGATGTACGTGCGGTCGGCGAAGCCCGGGTCGGTCATGATCGTCGCGGGGTTCGAGTTGACGACGATCGTGCGGAAGCCGTCCTCGCGGAGCACCTTGAGCGCCTGCGAGCCCGAGTAGTCGAACTCGCACGCCTGACCGATCACGATCGGGCCGGAGCCGATCAGGCAGATCGACTTGAGGTCTCGCCTACGCGGCGACCGAGCTCAGCTCCTCGATCCACTCGTCGATGATCGGCCACGCGTCGTGCGGGCCCGGCCCCGCCTCTGGGTGGAACTGCACCGAGCGCGCCCGCAGCTCGGGGAAGTCGAAGCCCTCGACGGTGCCGTCGTACAGCGAGACGTGCGTCGCCTCCTTCTCGTCGGAGGGCGCGACGGCGAAGCCATGGTTCTGGCTCGTGACGAGCACCTTCCCGGTCGCCCGCTCGAGCACCGGGTGGTTCGCGCCACGGTGGCCGAAGCGGAGCTTGTACGTCTCGTGGCCGGTCGCGAGCCCGAGCAGCTGGTGGCCGAGGCAGATCCCGAGCACCGGCACGCGTCCGAGCAGCTCGCAGAGCGCGGCGACCTCGTCCACGAGCGGTTCCGGGTCTCCCGGGCCGTTCGTCAGCATCACGCCGTCGAACTGCGAGAGCTCGTCGGCCGACACGTCGTGCGGGAAGACCGTGACGGCGGCCCCCGCGCCCGCGAGCCGACGCAGGATCGAGCGCTTGCAGCCGTAGTCGACGACGGCGACGCGCGCGCGTCCGTTGTCGGAGTAGACGTAGGCCTCGGGCGTCGAGACGTCGTGGACGAGCGCACGGCCGGCCATCGGTGGCTGCTCATCGATCGCGCGCTGGACCTCGTCGAGAGACGCGTCGCCGGAGATGGCGGCCGCGCGCATCGAGCCGGCTTCGCGCAGCTTCAGGACGAGGCTGCGCGTGTCGAGCCCCGAGAGCGCCACGATCCCGCGCTCGTGGAGCCAGTCGGTCCAGGCGGGCCCGCGCGCCTCGCGCATCAACACCGCGCGCGCGTGCGGCCGCTTCGACTCGGTGCGGACGTCGGCGACGCCGTAGTTGCCGATCATCGGCGCGGTGAAGCAGACGAGCTGCTCCGCGTAGCTCGGGTCGGTCACGACCTCCTGGTAGCCCGTCATCGCAGTCGTGAAGACGGCCTCGCCGAACGCGAAGCCCTCGGCGGCCACGGACTCGCCGCGGAAGACCGTCCCGTCCTCGAGCGCGAGGAAGCCCGTCATCCCTCGTACACCATGCGCCCGTCGGCGATCGTCGCGCGCACCTTCCCGCGGAGCGTCTCGCCGAGCAGCCACGAGTTCTTCGAGCGAGAGCGGAAGCCGCCCTCCTCGACGCGCCAGCTCGCGTTCAGGTCGAGCAGCACGAGGTTCGCGCGCGCGCCGACCGCGATTGCCGGCTCGACGAGACCATACGCGCGCGCGGCCCCGGCCGACATGCGCTCGAGGATCGTCTCCAGCGGGAGGACGCCCGTTTCGACCAGGTGCGTGTAGAGCGCGCCGAACGCCGTCTCGAGGCCGGTAACCCCGAAGGGCGCGGCCTCGAACGGCACCTCTTTCTCATGTCGGGCGTGCGGTGCATGGTCGGTCGCGATGGCGCTGATCGTTCCGTCACGCAGCGCGTCGATCAACGCGGCGCGGTCTTCGCGGCTTCGGAGAGGCGGGTTCATCTTCAGGTTCGAGTCGAGCGTTCTGACCGCCTCGTCGGTGAGACAGAGGTGGTGCGGCGTCACTTCCGCAGTTGCCTCGACACCACACTCGCGCGCAGCCCGAAGCGCCGCGACGGATTCTCGCGCGGAGAGGTGAAGAAGGTGCAAAGGCCGCTCCTCGTAGGCGGCGAGCGAGAGGTCGCGCTCGACCATCACCGACTCGGCGATCGAGGGGTAGCCGCCGAAGCCGAGCTCGGCAGAGACCGTGCCCTCGTGCACGTGCCCACCCCGTGAGAGCGTCGGCTCCTCGCAGTGGAGCGCGAGCTTCAGGCCCGTGACGCTGCCGTACTGGAGCGCGCGGCGCATCAGTCCCGGGGCGGTCACCGGGTGGCCGTCGTCGGAGAACGCGATCGCGCCCGCGTCCGCGAGCTCGGCCATCTCCG
>JACCTU010000178.1 GCA_013812235.1 Actinomycetota bacterium
CGAAGCGCACGCTGATCCCGTCGATCAACGTGCCGTCGCTCAAGACGAGCGGGCGCGTCGAACGAACCACCCCTTCCGCGCGCTGCGGGTCCGGCGTCGCGGTCAGCTCCTCCGACGGGAGGTTCGGGACGTAGTCGATGCCGCCGACCGTCGTCTCGTTCGCGTTCCGCCACTTCGACGTCCGCAGCAGCCCGATCGTGAGGTCGGTGCCGGGACCCTCGAAGTGCACCGCGTCGAGCGCGAGCTCCATCAGGCGGCGTCCTACCTCGGCGGTCTGACCGAACCGCTCGCGCCAGGCCGTGACCGGGTCGTCCGTGTCGAGCCGGCAGACGTGCGCGATCTGCTCCCAGAGCCGCCCCAGCGGGTCGTCTGCGTCGGGATACACCTGTCGCGCCCACCCCTCGACCGGGCCGGGGACGACGAGCCAGGTCGAGGCGTTCCGGTTGATCACCTCGAAGTTCTCCTTGATGCGCGGGAGCAGGTCGCGCCCGACTCGAGCGGCGTCGAGGTCGCCGAGGAGCCCCGGCGCGGTCGGGCCCGCGATCGAGATCAGCGAGCCGCGCAGCTCGCCGACACCGAGCGCGCGCTGCCCGTACCACGGCGGCACGTAGTCGAGCGTGTCCTCTTCCGCGTGCTCGATTCGCGCGCGCTTGAGGTGCGGGTCGAAGTACCAGACGTCGACGAACCGCGCGCCGCGCCGGTACGCGTGCGCCGCAATCGCCCGTACCAGCTCGTGCTGGCCGTGCTCGGCGTTGACGTTGACGACCTGCCCCGGCTGGATGTTCGCGCCGTACTCCACGGCCACCCTGGCGAGACGGTCGCGGAGCTCGTTCCTGGCCTCCACGGGGAGGCGATCCTAGCGCGGCGCCGAACAAGCCAGCGTGGATGCCGTCGAGCGCTTCCTGGCTTCGCCGTCCCTGTCCGAGGGCACGCGCCGCTCGTACCGCTTCGACCTGGAGCCGTTCGCCGCGTGGCTCGGCAAACGCGGCACCGCGCTCGAGGACGTCGACGCGCGCGCGCTCGCCGACTACGCGGCGGAGCTCGGGCGCGACCGCCGCAAGCTCGCCCCCGCGACGATCTCGCGCAAGCTCGCTGCGATCCGCTCGTTCCTCCGCCACGCGCTCGGCCCGTCGCGCGTGCCCGAGGGAACGTTCTCGCCGCGGCGGGCGCGGCGACTGCCCAACACGCCTGTGACGAAGGACATCGAGGCGCTGCTCGACGCGCTCGAAGGTGACGGTCCGCTCCCGCTCCGCAACCGCGCGCTGCTCGAGCTCATCTACTCCGCCGGACTGCGCTCGCGAGAGGCAGTGCTTCTCGACCTCGCCGACGTCGATTTCGAGCAGGAACTCGTGCGCGTGCACGGCAAGGGCGACAAGGAGCGCGTCGTGCCGCTCGGGGAGGAGGCGGCCTACTGGATCTCGAGGTACGTCCGCAACGCGCGCCCTCTGCTCGTCCGCGGCACCGAGGCCGCACTCTTCCTTTCGACTCGTGGCAAGCGACTCGACACGAGCACGCTGCGCCGCATCTGCCCGAACCCGCACAAGCTCCGCCACGCGTTCGCGACGCACCTGCTCGAGGGCGGCGCCGACCTCCGCACGATCCAGGAGCTCCTCGGACACTCGTCCCTCTCGACCACGCAGGTCTACAGCCATGTCGACGGAAAGAGGCTGCGCCGTGTCTACGACAGCGCGCATCCCCGATCCTGAGCTCGACGGTTTCCTCGCCGTGCTCGCGGCGCAGCGTGCGCCGCGGACAGTCGACGCGTACCGGCGTGACCTCGAGCACTTCGCGCGGTTTCTCGGCTCGGGGCCGTCGCGCGCGACGACGGAGGAGTTGGAGAGCTCCCTCGCGCAGCAGCGCGCGGACGGTCTCTCCGGCGCAACCATCGCCCGCCGCATCGCCGCGCTGCGAAGCCTCTACCGGCACCTGATGCTGCTCGGCGCGCGAGCCGACAACCCGGCCGCCGAGCTCACGCCGCCGCGAAGGGTGCGACGGCTTCCACGCACGCTCTCCCCCTCTGAGGCCGAGCGCCTGATCGACGCCGCGAACGGGACGACGCCGCGCTCGCTGCGCGACTCGGCGATCGTCGAGCTCCTCTACGGCGCAGGGCTCCGGGTCAGCGAGCTCGTCTCGCTCGAGCGCGGCAGCGTCGACCTCGACCGGCGCATCGTCCGCGCCCTCGGCAAGGGGTCGAAAGAGCGGATCGTGCCGATCGGCCGGCGCGCCGCCGAGGCGCTTCGCCGCTACCTCTCGCGCGGCCGCCCGTACCTCGAGCGCCGCCAGCGCCCCGAGCTGTTCCTGAACGCGAAAGGAGGACCGCTGACGCGCTCCGGCGTCTTTCTGATTCTGCGCAAGCTCGCGGAGAAGGCGGGTCTCGAACCTGGGCGTGTGCATCCACACCTCCTCAGGCACTCCTTCGCCACCCACCTGCTGGAAGGTGGAGCCGATCTCCGGAGCGTCCAGGAGATGCTCGGCCACGCCGATCTCGCGACTACGGAGCTCTACACGCACGTGTCCGACAAACGGCGGCGTGAGTTGTACTTCGAGGCCCATCCGCACGCGCGAAGGCGTTTGGGAGCGCGAAGAACCGTAAACAAGCGCAAATCGGAGTGAACGGGATCACACCTCAGGTCGCCGCGCTGCTCGCCTCGACGGGAGTGGGCGTGTGGATGGCGATCGCCGGCGTGCAGAAGAACGCGCTCGAATGGAAACGCCGCAGGCGCACCTGCCCCTCCTGCGGGCGCGCGATCGTCGGCCGCACGTGCGGCCACGTGCACGGCTAGCCGCCGCGCAAGCTGCGAATCCGCTCACGCGGATCCGCGTCGCGCCAACACCCCTAAAGGCGGCCGCTTCACGACCGCTCGGGCAGGGATCTCCGCCGAGCCTACCTCTTCGCGGCGCCGGTCTTCTTGCGGAGGAGCTCCGCGACCTTGCGCGCGATGTCGCGCAGCTCACGGTCCTGCTCGTCGTCCTCGGACAATCCCTTGAGCAGGCGGATCGTGTCGGGCTGCGGCGACGCGTTCTTCAGGCAGACGATCGCGAGGCGTCGCACGGCCTGGTTGCCGTCGCTGTCGGCCAGCGAGTGCAGCTTTGGGCGCACCTGGTTGACGACGCCGGGATGGTCGCGCGAGAGCGACTCGAGCGCCACGAGCGCGGAGCCGCGGCAGGCCGGGCTGTCGTCCTCGAGCCCGCGGCGCAAGAGCTCGGTTTTCTGGCGGAACCGAAACTGCGCGATCGCCCGGTAGGCCTGCGCGCGGACGCGGAAGTCCGGGTCTCGCGCCGACATCTCGAGGTCGTCGTCCCACTGAAGCCGCAGCGTGGCGAGCGCCTTCTCGTCGCCGGCCGCGACCAGCTCCTCCGCCTTCGCCGCCGCCTCTGCGAGCGTCAAGCGAGCGAGCGCGGTTCCGGGCCGACGTACCGTGCCGACGGCCGGAAGAGACGCCCGGTGCGCTTTTGCTCGAGGATGTGCGCTGACCAACCGGCAACGCGCGAGCAGGCGAACATCGCAGGCGCGAGCGGCGGCGGGATCTCCGCGCTGTCCAGAACCACCGCCGAGTAGTACTCGACGTTCGTCGCGAGCACGCGCTCGGGGTGACGCTCCTGGAGCACGCGAAGCGCCACCGCCTCGAGCTCTTCGGCCACGTCGATGTTCGCCGCGCCGAGCTCCTTCGCCGTTCGTTTCAACACGCGCGAGCGAGGGTCTTCTGCGCGGTAGACGCGGTGGCCGAAGCCCATGATCCGCTTGCCGCTCTCGAGCGCCTCCTTCACCCAGCGCTCCGCGTCTCCCAGCTTCGCGACCTCTTCGAGCATCGGCTTCACGTACGCCGGCGCGCCGCCGTGCAGCGGGCCGGAGAGTGCGCCGACCGCAGACGAGAGCGCTGCACCGGAGTCCGCACCCGTCGACGCGACGACACGCGCCGTGAACGTCGACGCGTTCAGGCCGTGCTCGGCGGTGCAGATCCAGTACGTGTCGATCGCCTTGACGTGCTTCGGGTCTGCCTCACCGCGCCAGCGGAGCAGGAACCTCTCGGCGGCCGTCTTTCCCTTCGCGACCACGTCGTCCGGCGCGGGCTCGCGCCCGTCGGCGACGGCCGCGGAACGCGCGACGATCTCCATCATCTGCGCGGAGAGCCGGCCGAGGTCCTCGCGCGCCTGCTCGTCCGTGATCTCGTTCAGCTTGCCGAGCTTCCACTCGCCCGCAAGGCGCGCGGTCTCGGCTTGCAGGTCGGCCGGCGCGTTTCCGGTCAGCCCCGCCGGCTCGTACGGCTCGGGGTCCGGCATCTTCGAGCTCAGGTCGTTGTCGACGAGGAGCCCCCAAACGTGCTCGTAGGGATAGGTCCCGACGAGCTCTTCGATGTCGATCCCGCGGTAGCGGAGCTGGCCCCCCTCGCGGTCCGGCTCGGCGATCTCCGTCTCGACCGCGACAACGCCTTCGAGCCCCGGCCGGAAGTCGGTGGTGGCGCTCATCGGCGCGGACTGTATCGATACAGTCCGGCCCCGGTATGGCGGTGCGAGCTTGAGACAGAAGGTGACCGTCGTCGGGGCTGGGAACGTCGGTGCCACGTGCGCCCAGGTGCTCGCGCAGCGCGACTACGCGGACGTCGTCCTCGTCGACATCAAGGAGAACCTGCCGCAGGGCAAGGCGTTGGACATCGACCAGATGGGCGCGGTGCTCGGCTTCGAGCCGAATGTGGTCGGCTCGAACGGCTACGAGGATAGCGCCGGCTCGTCCGTCGTCGTGATCACCGCGGGGCTGCCGCGCTCGCCCGGGATGACGCGCGACGATCTCGTGACGACGAACGAGAAGATCGTCAAGTCCGTGACCGAGCAGGTGGTCGGCGTTTCACCCGACGCGATTTTGATCGTCGTCTCGAACCCGCTCGACGCGATGTGCCACGTGGCGAAGAACGTGTCGAAGTGGCCGAAGGAACGCGTCTTCGGGATGGCGGGCATCCTCGACACCGCGCGCTTTTCGACGTTCATCGCCTGGGAGACGGGCGCGTCGGTGAAGGACGTCATTGCGATGGTCCTCGGTGGTCACGGCGACCAGATGGTTCCTGTCGTCAGCGCGACGACGGTCGGCGGCGTCCCGCTCACGAAGCTCGCGGCGAAGGATCGGATCGCCTCGATGGTCGAGCGCACGCGCAAGGGCGGCGGCGAGCTCGTCAACCTGCTCGGGACGTCCGCCTGGTACGCACCGGGTGCTGCGGCGGCGCAGATGGTCGACGCGATCTGCCTCGACGAGAAGCGCGTGCTCCCGTGCACGGCCTACCTCGAGGGCGAGTACGGGATCGACGGCCTCTACATGGGCGTGCCGGTGAAGCTCGGTGCGGCCGGGATCGAGCAGATCGTCGAGCTCGACCTGACCGACGAGGAGCACGGCTGGCTCGACGAGTCGACAGCCGCCGTGCGCGACGTCGTCGGCGTCTTAACCACCTGAAAAATGCTGTGCGTTTTCAGGTGAAGGGGTAGGACAGCATGGATCTAGGTCTACGCGGCCGCACAGCGATCGTCTGCGGCGCGTCGGAGGGCATCGGCCTCGGCGTGGCCGAAGCGCTTGCCGCGGAGGGCGCCAACGTCGCGATGTTCGCGCGGCGCCGCGAGCCACTCGACCGCGAGGCCGACCGCCTTGGAGCGCTCGCGGTGCGCGGGGACGTTACGAACCCTGCCGACTTGCAGCGGCTCGTCGAGAAGACGGTCCAGGCGTTCGGCGGGATCGACGTGCTCGTGAACAACTCAGGCGGACCGCCGCGCACGAGAGGGGTCGACCTCACGGACGCACTCGTCGAGGAAGCCGTCGAACTGCTGCTCCTGTCGGTGATCAGGTTGACGCGGCTCTGTCTCCCGTACCTCGGCAAGAGCGACAGCGGCCGGATCGTGAACATCACATCGAGCACGGTGAAGGAGCCCGTCGACAACCTGGCGCTCTCCAACGTCGTGCGACCGAGCGTGATCGGCTGGGCGAAGACCCTCGCGCGCGAGCTCGGTCCCCAGGGAATCACGGTGAACTCGATCGCGCCTGGCCGGATCGACACCGCGAGGATCCGCGAGGTCTACCCAGGTGGTCCGACGACCGAGGATCTCAAGACGATCCCGGTTGGCCGCCTCGGCTCACCGCGCGAGGTGGGCGACGTCGTCTGTTTCCTCGCCTCCGCGCGCGCGTCGTATTTGACCGGCACCGTTGTACCCGTCGACGGGGGATTGACCCGCGGCCTTCTGTAACTAGGATCGGGCGGGTGCTGCGGCTCTTATCGCCGGTCCGGCTCTTCCTCGCCGGGCTCCTGGTCGCGGCAGTCGCGGTCGCGCTCTGGATCCTTCCGACCGAGAGCTACATCTTCCTCCCGAACCGCGCGACTCCGGTCGCGCCGCTCGTCGAGGTCGAGGGCGGCAAGGACCCGAAGGGCGGCGGCATCTACTACGTGGACGTGCTCGTTCGCAAGGCGACCATCCTCGAGCGGCTGTTCCCGGGCCTCCGCGAAGGCGCGACGGTTGTCCCGGCAGAGCAGGTCCGCCCACCCGGCGTGAGCGAGGGGGAGCGCCGACGCGAGGAGCTGCAGGAGATGCAGATGTCGCAGCGTGTCGCGGCGGCCGTCGCGTTGCGCGAGCTCGGCTACACGGTCGTAGCCAAGCCGATCGGCGCACGGATCGAGTTCGTCGATCCCGAGGCGCCGGCCGCGGGCAAGCTGCTGCCGGGCGACATGGTCACGAGCGCAGGCGGGAAGGCGGTGACGGGCCCGGCGGGACTCCGGCGCGCGATTCGCGCGAGCGGAACTGCTCGAGACGTGCTCCTCGTCGTGAAGCGCGGGGACAGGCGGCTCGAGGTCCGCATCCGGCCCACGCGCGGGCCGCAGGGGACGCCGATGATCGGCGTCATCGTCTCGCAGGCCGCCGACATCAAGCTTCCCTTCGACGTGAAGATCGACACGAACGGCGTCGGCGGGCCGTCCGCGGGGCTCGCCTTCGCCCTCGATCTGCTCGAGGAGCTGGGGCGCGACGTCGACCACGGGAACCGCATCGCGGTGACCGGCGCGCTCGAGCTCGACGGGACCGTCGGCGAGATCGGCGGCGTCAAGCAGAAGACGGTCGGTGTCGAGCGCGCCGGGATCAAGGTCTTCCTCGTTCCGGCTGGGGATAACGCTGCCGAAGCGCGCCGCTATGCGGATGGGATCCGGATCGTGCCTGTGACGAGTTTTCAACAGGCGTTGCGGAGCCTGGCAACATTGGCACCTGCGCGCCAAGATTGAGCAGATTTCGTCACGTCCGAATGCCCCGCAAAGTGCACAGGTTTCAGCCGCTCGGGGCTTGCACGACCGAACAGGCGCCGTAGACTCCACGCCTGATTCCACCGCCGATTTTTGGCGAACAAGGGGTGAAATGAGCAAGAGCATCAAACCAACGTGCGATGATTGCTACTTCCGGCGGGCCGGCCTCTGCGCCCTCGCCGGCGACGACATCTGCCCCACCTTCCGCGCAGCCCAGCGCGGATCCCTCGTGCCGCCCCGCCAGCCTGCGCTCGTGCCGCGGACCGTCGCCGCGAGCCCCGCGGCCGCCTAGACCCTCGCTGCCGCCGGGACGAGCGCGGCGAGGCGCCCGATCCCTTCCGCGATCTCGTCGGGCGACACGAAGCTGAACGCGAGCCGCGCCGACCGCTCGCCGCCCTGGCCGGGCGGGAAGAAGTCCGTTCCCTTGATGAAGGTGACCCCCGTTTGCTCGGCGCGACCGAGCAGCTCCGAGGTGTCAACGCCGAGGTCGAGCCAGAGGAAGTAGCCGCCTTCGGGCCTGCTCCAGGAGGCGTGGCCGCCGAGCTTCGACTCGAGCGCTCCGAGCATCGCGTCGCGGCGCTCGCGGAGCAGCACGCAGACGCGCTCGAGGTTCGGCTCGAAGGCGCCGCGCCTGAGGAACTCGTAGACGGTCGCCTCGCCGAGCAGGACAGGCGTGATGTAGGTCGACACCGCCAGCGCCTCGAGCTCGGCGGCGAGCTCCACAGGCAGGACGAAGTAGCCGACGCGGACGCCGGGGGCGATCGTCTTCGAGAACGACGAGCTGTAGAGCACACGCTCGCCGCCGGCGAGCTCGAGCAGGCTCGGCCGGGCCTCGCCCTCGAAGCGGACGAGACCGTACGGGTCGTCCTCGTAGACGAGGAGGTCGTGCTCGGTCGCGAGCTCGGCGACGCGGCGGCGGCGTTCCGTCGTGAGCGTCCGCCCGCTCGGGTTCTGGAAGGTCGGGATTGTGTAGAGGAGCGCCGGGCCGTGCCCGAGCTCGTCCTCGAGCGCGTCCACGTCGAGCCCGTCGTCGTCCTGCGGGATCGCGACGACGTCGGCCCCGAGCTCGCGCAGGATCTTCAACGGCCGGTCGTAGGTCGGCGCCTCCACGAGAAAGCGGCGCTCGCCGGCGAAGCGGTTGGCGAGGAAGACGAACCCCTGGAGCGAACCGTTCGTGACCAGAACCCGCGAGGGGTCGACGCCGTGCCGTTCGCCGAGCAAGGCGCGAAGCGGCGGGTAGCCGCCCCCAGGCCCGTACGAGAGGACCTTCCGCCCGTCGCGCTCGAGCGCGGCCCGCGCGCAGTCGGCGAGCTCCTCGACCGGGAGGCACTCGGGAGCGGGAATCCCGCGCGCGAAGGAGATCGTCTCCACTGCCGCCGAGTGTAGAGGTGGTCGCGGCGCGTGCTCCGGCTCCGGCCGACGCGGGCGCTTCACTATCGGGATGAGGCGAGCCGTTCTGATCGCCGCCTTCTGTCTTGCCGTGCTCGCCGCAGGCTGCGGCGGCGACGACTCGAGTGCCGAGGCGTGGGCCGACGACTTCTGCACGGCCGTCGAGGACTGGCGCGAGCGAGTGCAGGACGCCGCCGGTCAGCTCGCGGAACCGGCGACGCTCTCCGAGGAGCAGCTCGACGACTCGATCCGGCAGGCGGTGGCCGCCTCCGACGACCTCCTCGCCGATCTCGGCGAGCTCGACGTGCCGGACGTCGAGGCGCGCGACGAGATCGAGCAGGAGCTCGACCACCTCGAAAGCGTCCTGCGCGAGCGCGCGGCGAACGCACGCGCGGGTATCGACCAGCCTGCGGGCAGCGTCAGCGAGGCGCTCGCCCGGCTTGCTGCACTGTCGCGCGAGCTCTCCGCCGCGGCGGCGTCGATCGAGCTGACGATCGAGAAGCTCCGCGGCTTCGACCCGGCCGGCGAGCTCAAGCAGACGCTCGAGTCGAGCGACGCCTGCGCGAGCCTGCGGGGGTAGCCCCCTAGGCCCGCGCTCCGACGGCGTCGGCGACCAGCTGCGCCACTTCGGTCGGCGTCGTGCCGACGCGCACGCCGCACGCCTCGAGCGCTTCCTTCTTCGCCTGCGCCGTGCCGGACGAGCCGGAGATGATCGCCCCGGCGTGGCCCATCGTCTTGCCGGGCGGCGCGGTGAAGCCGGCGATGTACGCGAGCACCGGCTTCGACATCCGGTCGCGGATGAACTCCGCCGCCTTCTCCTCCTCGTTCCCGCCGATCTCGCCGACCATCACGACCAGCTCCGTCTGCGAGTCGGCTTCGAACTTCTCGAGGACGTCGATGAAGGACGAGCCGGGCACCGGGTCGCCGCCGATCCCGACGATCGACGAGTTGCCGAGTCCGAGCTGCACCAACTCGTAGCCGATCTGGTACGTGAGCGTCCCGGAGCGTGACACGAGCCCGATCGCGCCCTCCGCGAAGACCTCCGCGGGGATGATCCCGACGTTCGTCTTGCCCGGCGAGAGCACGCCCGGGCAGTTCGGACCGATCATCGTGATCCCCTTCGGGCGCACGTACGTGTAGACGCGGAGCATCTCGTGCGCCGGGATGTGCTCGGTGATCACGATCACCGTGCCGATCCCGGCATCGACCGCCTCGTAGACGGCGTCGGCAGCGAAGCGCGCGGGCACGAAGATCAGCGACGTGTTCGCACCGGCGTGGTCGACGGTCTCCGCGACCGTGTTGTAGACCGGGATGCCCTCGACGTCCTGGCCACCCTTCCCCGGCGTGACGCCCGCGACGACGTTGGTGCCGTAGTTGCGGTTGCGCAGGCCGTGGAAGCGGCCCTCACTGCCGGTGAGACCCTGCACGACGAGCCGCGTGTCCTGGTCGACGACGATCGCCACTACTTCGTCCCTTTCAGGACGATCGAGCGGAGCGTGACGCGCCCGTCCTCGAGGTGCTCGGCCAGCAGCTCGCGGATGCGAGCCGCGTCGTCCTCGGGCGTCTCGACGCGCGCGAGCCAGGGCTCGACCTCGACTCGCCGCTCGAACGTGCGCTCGTCGACGACGTGGAGTCCGGCATCCACGAAGAAGCCGCGCCACTCGTCCTCCGAGTAGCAGCGGACGTGCGTCGCGTCGCGGAGCTTCTCGGCCTGCTCGACGTCGTCGCCCATGAAGACGTTGTCCTCGACAACCACACGGCCGCGTGAGACGCGCGCCATCTCGCGCACCGCGGCGCGCACGTCGGTGAAGTGGTGCGGCGCGATCCGGCAGGCGACAACATCGAAGGTGCCGTCGGCGAACGGCAGCTGCTCCGCCGGTGCGACGACTGTCGGCTGCATCCCCGGAGCGGGGTCGACGCTCACCACCTCGGCACCGGCCTCCCGCAGCCGGCGGGCGACGTGGCCGCCGCCCGTCGCGACGTCGAGAGCCTGGACACCCTCGCCCGGCTCGCACCACTCGACGAGCAGGTCGAGATCGGGGCCCTCCCTGTGCGTCGCGCTCGTGCCGAATGCCTCCGCGCGCTCGGACCAGACGTCGGTCACGACGCCAGCTCCACGGCGCGCCGCGCCGCGTCGAGCATCGTCGGCTCGACGTGGAGGTTCGGGGGCGAAGCCTCTTGGAGGATCTCCCGGCCCTGCTCCGCGTTCGTCCCGTCGAGGCGCACGACGATCGGATGCTCGATCGTCATCCGGTCGAGCGCGGCGAGGATGCCGCGCGCAACCTCGTCGCAGCGTGTGATCCCTCCGAAGACGTTGAAGAAGATCGACTTCACCTGTGGGTCTGCGGTGATCACTCCGAGCGCGTCGACCACTCCCTCGGCGTCGCCGCCGCCACCGAGGTCGCAAAAGTTCGCAGGCCGTCCGCCGGCGAGCGCGATCACGTCGAGCGTCGACATGACGAGGCCCGCGCCGTTGCCGAGGATCCCGACCTCGCCGTCGAGCTTCACGTAGGTGACGCCCTTCTCGCGCGCCGCTCGCTCCTCGGGCGGCACCGCGTCGAGGTCGCGCATCTCCGCGACGTCGGGATGCCGGAAGAGCGCCGCGTCGTCGACCGTGAACTTCGAGTCGAGCGCCTTGACCTTGCCTTCGGGCGTGACGATCAGCGGGTTGATCTCCGTGAGCATCGCATCGGTCGCGACGAACGCCTCGTAGAGCTTTCCGACGATCGAGAGGATCTGCTTCTGCTCGTTCGGATCGTCGACCTCAGCTCCGAAGATGAGCCGCCGTGCCTGCCAGGGCTGGAAGCCCTCGAAAGGGTCGACGTGCAGGCGGACGAGCTTCTCGGGCGTGGACTCCGCGACCTCCTCGATGTCGATTCCGCCTTCCGTGGTGAACATGAAGAGCGGCCGCTTCGCCCCGCGGTCGAACGTGAGCGAGAGGTAGTACTCCTTTGCGATCTCGGAGGCACGCTCGATCCAGAGCCTGCGCACGACGTGGCCGCGGATGTCGAGCCCGAGGATCTGCTCGGCCTTCGCGCGTGCGTCGTCGGGATCGTTCGCGAGCTTGATCCCGCCCGCCTTGCCGCGCCCGCCCGTGAGGACCTGCGCCTTCACGACGACCTGGCCGCCGAGCTCGGCGGCAGCGGCGCGCGCCTCGTCGGGCGTCGTCGCGAGCCGCCCTTCGGAGACGGGGATCCCGAAGCGCTTGAAGAGCTCTTTGCCCTGGTACTCGTACAGGTCCACCGGCGGCGGACTCTAACGATGCTAGTAATGGCGGCGGGCGAGAAGCACCAGTTCAACGTCTACCTTCCGCCCGAGTTGATCCGGGACGTCAAGCACGCCGCGGTCGACGCGCAGCAGTCGCTGTCGGCCTTTGTCGAGGCGGCGCTGAAAGCGGCAGTCCGGAGGAAGGAGGGCAAGAAGTGATCCTGATGCCGATCGTTTACGTGCGCGACATGGGCGCGTCGCTCGCGTTCTACGAGAGCCTCGGGTTCGAGGCGAAGGACCACGAGTCCGATGTGGAGCGAGCTTCGGTCGGGCTACGGGGCCTTGCTCGCGCTGCACGGGGAGATCGAAGGGAAGTCGGCCGGTCGCTCGTGCTGCGACCCGACCGCACCACCCCGATCCAGGTCAACCAGCACGAGTGACCCGCACGCACCTTGTAACCTCGGGGCTCGCCGGCAACTCACAGCAGGGAGGTTCGATGGACGAGCGCACGACCACGCTCACCGACGACGAGATCCGGAGCGACCAGGTCCGCAGCGAAGTCGCGGACGAAGAACCGGATTCGGACGGCACCGATACAACCGACTCAACCGAAGCCGACAGCGACGACGCCGACGCCGACGACACGGACACTTCGTAGCGCGCTTGCGCGCTGCGTCGAGCCCGTCGAGGAATCGACCTTCCTCGCCGAGCACTGGGAGCGCAAGCCGCTCGTCGTCGAGCGCGACGAGCCCGGGCGCTTCGACGACCTCCTGACCACGGAGGACGTCGAAGGGCTGCTCGAGTCGGGCGGCCTACGCTCCCCCGCCTTCCGGCTCGTGCGCGCCGACGTGAAGCTGCGCGCGAGTGACTACCTCGTCGACGTCCCCTGGCGGCCGGTTCCCTTCAAGGGCGTGGCCGACGTCGCACACGTGGCCGAGGCGTTCGACTCGGGCACGACGCTCGTGGTCCAAGGACTGCACCACTGGTGGCCTGCGCTCGCGACGTTCTGCCGTTCGCTCGAGGCCTCGCTCGGCCACCCGGCGCAGGCGAACGCGTACTACACGCCGCGCTCCGCGCAAGGTCTGCCGGTGCACCACGACACGCACGACGTCTTCTGTCTGCAGATCGCGGGCGAGAAGCGCTGGCTCGTTTACGACCCGGTCTGGGAGCTGCCGCTGAAGCACCAGCGCTACGACGCGAAGCTCGGCGCTCCGGGAGAGCCCGCCCTAGACGTCACGCTCCAGCCGGGCGACACGCTCTATCTCCCGCGCGGCTGGCTCCACGAGGCGAAGACGTCCGACTCCGACTCGCTCCACCTCACGATCGGGGTCAACGTCTACTCCTGGCTGGACGCGTTCAAGGCGGCACTCGAGGAGTGCGCCGACCATCCGGGCTTCCGCCGCTCGCCGGACGGCTCGGCCGAGGAGCTCCTCGCACGCCTCCGCGAACGGCTCGGCGAGCACGACGTGCGCCGGCGGATGCGCTCGAAGCTCGTGCGTACCCGGCGGCCGGTGCTCGAGGGCCAGATCGGGCACCTCCGCGCTCTACGCGACCTGGACCTGGAGACCGAGCTCGAGCGGCGTTCGACGGTGCTCGCGGACCTCGCGGTCGGGAACGACCGGGCAGAGCTCACGTTCGAGGGGCGCACGCTCGAGTTCCCAGCGCACGTCGGAGACGTTCTCGAGTTCGTGCTGCGCACGGACGAGCCGTTCCGCCCGTCCGATCTGCCGGGCAGCCTGGACGACGACGGCCGACTGGCGCTCGTCGCGCGCCTCGTGCGCGAAGGGTTGCTCGTCAGCTGCTGACGACGTAGCGACGCGGCCGGTGCACCTCGCTCGCGGTGCAGGTCAAGTAATCCTCGGGGCCGAGCTCGAGCGACACCTCGCGTTCGTGCACGCGGCCGTCCCGGTCGGCGAACGCGATCCGAGATCCCTGCTCCGAGACGAGCCGCAGGTCGTCGAGGCCCAGCAGCCCGGTGCGCTCCCGGATGTCGCGCTCGGCCGCCTGCGCGGCGAACGAGTGACACGACCGGCCGCGGTAGTGCTCGAGGTCGATCTTGTCGTCGAGGTGCGCGTAGAGCACGCGGCCGGCGTCCTTCCGCTCGACGCGCCCGTAGTACACGCCCCGCGAGAGGCAGAGAAGGTTGCCCGCGAAGCGGTCGCCGCCGATGTGGGTCGTCTGCCACACGGCCTCCTCCTCGACCTGCTCGGCGAGAGCCTCGAAGAGCGGACGGCCGCGGCGGGCGCAGCAGGGGTCGTGCTTGCCGTGCGTGCAGACGAGGAAGAGCGGCCGCTCGAGCGGCTCGCCCGCCTGAGCGAGGTCGAGCTCGCGGAGGTCCTCGTACGAGGAGAGCGACGTGCAGCGCAGGCTCTCCTCTCCCTCGCGCGACGTGGCCGCGTATCCCCGAAGCTCCGCGCGCCCGCGCCGGTTCGGGCGACGAACGAAGAGCAGGCGCGAGCGCGGACGGGCGCGCACTTGCTCTCGGAGGTTCTGTTTCACCTGGTCGGAAAGCCCCGAGGCGCGCAGCGCGTCGGGGCCCCAGAGCCCGCGGTACTCGACGATCAGCCAGTGGTCGATCCGGCTCGCGGTCGCACCCAGCGGCTCGCCGTTTGCCAGCGAGACGTCGCTGCAGAAGGGACGGCGGCTACTCATCGCCGACCAGCACGCAGATCACCTGCCCGTTCTGGACCGGCTGGCCCTCGGCGACCGAGAGCTCGGTCACGACGCCCGCGCGGTGCGCGGCGATCTCGTTCTCCATCTTCATCGCCTCGACGACGCAGAGCACGGTGCCCGCGTCCACGGCGTCGCCCTCGGCGACGGCCACCGACAACACGGTTCCCTGCATCGGGCTGACGACGGCGCCGGAGCCACCGTGGCCCGAGGCGCCCGCGCGCTCGCGACGGCTGCGCGCGAGCTCGAGCCAGGGCGGCTCGGACGCGAGCACGGTCACCTCGAAGCGTCGGCCGTCGACCTCGACCGGCGTGACGCGCTCGACGAGGCGCCCGGGTCCGTCCGTCGACGACCTGTGCTCGACCGTCAACTCCTCGGCCCGGGCCGCGAGCTGCTCGGACTCGACGACGCCGTGACACGTTGCGCCCTCGACGAAGCAGGGGTGCTCGAACAAAGCGCGGTGGAACCCGAGCAGCGTCTTCACCCCGCCGATCTCGAACTCCTCGAGCGCCCTCAGCATCCGGCGCCGCGCATGCTCGCGGTCGACGTCGCGCACGATCAGCTTCGCGATCATCGGATCGTAGAGCGGCGGAATCTCCGACCCCTCGACCACGCCCGAGTCCACGCGGACGCCCGGACCCGCCGGCTCGCGGTAGCGCGTGATCCTTCCCGGCGTTGGGAGGAAGCCCTTCGAGACGTCCTCGGCGTTGATCCGGCACTCAATCGCGTGGCCGCGCAGGACGACGTCCTCCTGGCGCACGGAGAGCGGCTCGCCCGCGGCGATCGAGATCTGCTCGCGAACGAGGTCGAGGCCGGTCACCTCCTCGGTCACGGTGTGCTCGACCTGGATCCGCGTGTTCATCTCCATGAAGTAATAGGAGCCGTCGAGCGCGAGCAGCCCCTCGATCGTTCCGGCGGAGCGGTAGCCGACGGCGCGCGCGGCGTCGACGGCGATCCTCCCGATCCGCCCGCGCAGCTCTTCGCCCACCGCGGGCGACGGGGTCTCCTCGACGAGCTTCTGGTGGCGGCGCTGGATCGTGCAGTCGCGCTCGCCGAGATGGATCACGTTCCCGTGCGCGTCGGCGAGAACCTGCACCTCGACGTGGCGCGGGTCCTCCAGGTAGCGCTCGACGTAGACGGCGGAGTCGGCGAAATACGACTGACCCTCGCGGCTCGCGGACTCGAACGCGCGCTCCGCCTCCTCCGGCCCGCGGACGATCTTCATCCCCTTGCCGCCGCCGCCCGCCGCGGCCTTGACGATCAGCGGGTAGCCGATCTCCTCGCCGAGCGCGACGATCTCCGCCGCCGAAGCGACCGGGTCGGTCGTGCCCGGGATGATCGGCACGCCCGCGTCCCGCATTCTCGTGCGGGCGGCGGTCTTGTGGCCCATCAGTTCGATCGCTTCGGGCGGCGGGCCGATCCAGATGAGGCCGGCCTGCTCGACCGCACGGGCGAAGCCGGCGTTCTCCGCGAGGAAGCCGTAGCCCGGATGGATGGCTTCCGCACCGCTCGTGCGCGCGGCTCCAATCAGCTTGTCGACCGAGAGGTAGCTCTCGGCTGCCAGCTCGCCGCCCAGCGGGACCGCCTGATCGGCGACCCGCACGTGAAGCGCTCCGCGGTCCGCGTCCGAGTACACGGCGACCGACTTCAGCCCGAGCTCGCGCAGGGTCCGGAAGATCCGGATCGCGATCTCGCCGCGGTTCGCGACGAGGACGTTGGAGAAGCCCGCCACCTCGCGACGTATTCTCCCCGTCGGATGAGCCTGCCCGATTACCTGACCGTCGGCCGGGCCCTCTCCGTCCCCTTCGTCGTCCTCCTCTTTGTCTGGAACTTCGACGACCACGCGCTCTGGGCGACCGCGCTCTTCGCGGTCGCGATGGCGACGGACTGGTTCGACGGACGGATCGCACGCCGCCGGGGTCGAACCTCTCCGCTGGGGTCGCTGCTCGACCCGATCGCGGACAAGATCCTCGTCCTCGCCGTGCTGATCGTCCTCGTCGGCGAAGGCGTGTTTCCCGGCTGGATGGTCGCAGCGATCGTTGCGCGCGAGTTCCTCGTCTCGGGGCTACGGCAGGCGGCGATCGAGCGAGGAGTCGTCGTGAAGGCCCGCGACCTCGGAAAGCTGAAGACGTGGTCGCAGGCGATCGCGGCCGGCGTCGGGGGCCTCGCCGCGGCGGACGTCTGGAGCGACGACGCCGCGTGGTGGGCGCTCCTCGTCGCGCTCGTGCTGACGTGGGTCTCGGCCTTGGACTACGCGCGGGTCGCGCCGCGCCTCTTGCGCGGCCGAGCGGCCGCATAGTCGAGCCCGGCCCTCCGCCAGCGCGACCCGTAGGCCGGGTGCTTCGGCAGCCTCGCCTCGACGACCCGCTGGATCGCCGCGCGGACGCCGGAGTCGGGGGTCGGGCGAATCACGAAGCTCACGGGTCGAGAGCCTAAAGGCCTACCCCGGCGACCGGTACCGCTGCTCCGGCGACCGCCAAGCCTCAGGTCCGCTCTCGAAACAGGACCTCAACGCGCGGCTCGTTGGGTCTACACGCTCCAGGCCTACCCGTCCTCCGGCGCGCTCTCGGCGACGCTCAAGGGGGCACGACCTACGCGATGAGCGGCGAGGTGCCGAACACGAAACGGATCGCAGCGGCCGCCCTCCAGCCCGCGGACGTGATCTTCTTCGGAGCCAGGGGTCCGCGTTCCAAGCCGGCCGAGGTCGACCACATGGGCATCTACGCTGGGAACGGCTGGTTCGTCCACTCTTCCCGCTACGGAGTCGCCCTCGAGCTTCTCTCCGGGTGGTACGAGGAGCGCCTTCGCCTGGGGCCGCAGGCCGCTCGCAGAGGCAAGGCTTGTGCCAGCTATGGCTCAAAAAGGGTAGGCGCCTTTCCATGAGCTAAATCACTCGTTCGGGTGATGGCTTGACCCCCCGGGCGACAGGAGAATCCGCAGGTCTGCTCGTCCCTCTGAACCCGGGGAGGTTCGAAAAATGTTTTCTTGGAAGATCCGTTTCGTGGTGGCTGCGGCCCTTGCGCTCTCGATGGCCGGTGGCAACTTCGACTGGCTTCGCAGCCTGGGCTGGTAGCGCCGTCGCCTTGAAAACGGCGCTGCCGCCTCGGCGACTCGCCGCGCTCGTCGGTCCGGTCTGCCTCACGGCGATCGGCGTCGTCGGCGTGGCTCTGTACTCGGTCGCGACCGGGCCGCTCGACACTGCCCTGGTCGCGTCCCTGGTGGGGTTCCTCGCCGCGCTCATGCTCGCGGAGAGGTACCCGGTGCCGATCGAGGGCGTCGACGTCGGCGGCGTGACGCTCTCCTTCGTGTTCGGTGTGGCGGCTGCCGTGCTGTTCGGCTGGGCGGCGGCGACGCTGATCGTCTTCGCGGCGACGGTGACCGTGCACACGCTTCAGCACCGACCCCCTCTCCGCGTCGCGTTCAACTCCGCCGTGTTCGCCCTGGCGACCGCGGCGGGCGGCATCGCGATCGCGCCGATCAACGGGGAGAGCCTCGCCGCGAGCGTCGGCGCGGTCGCTCTCTGCGCGTTCATCTACAACATCGTCGACACGGCGTTCATCAGCGGCGCAGTCTCGCTCAGCGCCGGCAAGCCGTACCGCACGATCGTGCACGCGACGGTCAAGACGTCGATCGTCCCGTTCGCGCTGATGGCTTCGGCGTCGGTGATGCTGATCGTGCTGTGGCAGCGCTCGCCGTTCCTCTCGTTCGTGCTGATCGGCCCGCTGCTCGCGATCGCGCTCTACCAGCGCTCGACCTATCGCGCGCTCCGCGCGATGCGGCTCGCGCTCACCGACCCGCTCACGAATCTCGGCAACCACCGTCACTTCCACGAGCGCCTGCAGCGCGAGCTCACGCTGGCCGAGGAGAAGAGCCAGTCCCTCTCGCTCTGCCTGATCGACATCGACGACTTCAAGCGCATCAACGACCGCTTCGGGCACCCCGCGGGTGACGGCGTGCTTGGCCAGGTGGGCAAGCGACTGCGGCAGGGCGGCGAGGCGTTCCGGCTCGGCGGCGACGAGTTCGCGGTGCTGATGCCGGGCCTGAAAGGGCAGCAGGCGTTCTCTGCCGCGAACTCGATCGTCGAACGAGTCGCGGCGCTCGACCTGGAACACATCGGAACGATCACCGTCAGCGCCGGCCTTGCGACCTACCCGGTCCAGGGTGTGGGCCGCGACGAGCTGATCCGACTTGCCGACTCCGCGCTCTACTGGGCGAAGGAGCACGGCAAGAACCAAGTGCGGGCCTATCGCCCGGACGTGGTCGAGCTGGCGGAGTTGCGGCGTCTCGCAGCCGGCCCCGACCGGGCGGCCCGCTACCGGGCTGCGGCCAGCCTCGCGAAGGCGGTCGATGCGCGCGACGTCTACACGGGGTCGCACTCGGAGCGCGTCGGCGAGCTCGCCGCGCGCATCGCGACACGCATGGGTGCAGACGCCGAGCTGATCGAGCTGATCCGGCTCGCCGGCTCGCTGCACGACCTCGGCAAGCTCGCGATCCCCGAGGAGATCCTTCGCAAGCCGGCCCCCCTGACAGAGGCCGAGCGCCTCGTGCTCGAGCGTCATCCGCAGATCGGCTTCCGGATGCTCGAGAGTCTCGGCGTCGATCCGGTCGCGGACTGGGTCCTGCACCACCACGAGCGTTGGGACGGTGGCGGCTATCCCGACGGCCTGCCCGCAGAGCGGATCCCGCTCGGCGCGCGGATCATCTTCGTCGCCGACGCCTACGACGCGATGACGTCCGACCGCGTGTACCGCCGCCGGCTCTCGGCGCAGGACGCGCTCACGGAGCTTCAGCGGTGTTCGAGCTCGCAGTTCGACCCGGAGGTCGTGTCGGCCTTCGCAGACGAGCTCGGCGGCGCTTTGCGGGTCGTGCCCGCTCTCGCTGTCTAAGGTCTAGATCTACATATCTACTCGTCCGGGTGATCCGCTGCAGCTTCCGTGGCTGCAAAATCAATGCGGCGTCGACGAGGGAGTAGGCAAGTGAACGTCCAGGACCACGAACGCACGTCGTTTCGACGCGTCCTGCCGTTGCTCGCGCCGGTCGCGTTCGCCGGCCTGGCGGCCACCCTCGCCTCGCTGACGATCCTCGCCCTCGACCCTCCGCCGGCCTCGACGTGGGCCGCGCTCGCCGCCGTGTTCGCCGCGGGCGTACTTGTCGAGGCGTCGCCGATTCGGCTTCGGGGCCTGCCGACCGGCCGCGTCGCACTCTCGGCGGTCTTCTTCATCGGTGCGGCGGTGATGTTCGGCACCGCCGAGGCGACGGTCGTCGCGCTCGCGGTCCGGGTCACGATCGACGTCGCCCAGCGCCATCCCCCGCTTCGGCTGCTCTACAACGGACCGGTCTACGCCCTGTCGGCCGCTGCGGCGGGCGGCGTCGCCTCGCAGCTCGAAGGCGACTCCGTCCCACGGCTCGTCGCCGCCGTCGCGGCAGCCACCGCGGCCTACTACATCGTCAACGTCCTACTCGTGACGGCGGCGATCGCACGCGTTGAGCAGCGTGCGTTCGTCCCGCTGATCGCAGCGATCGCCCGCGCGACGTTGTTCCCCTTCGCGATCATGGCCTCGGGCGCGCTCATGCTCGTCGTGCTCTGGGAGCGCTCGCCGCTCCTGGCACTGGCGCTCGTCGGTCCGCTCCTTGCGGTCGCTCTCTACGAACGGTCGATGCAGGCGACGCTCGTCGCGACTCAGCTCGCACTCACGGACGGGCTGACGGGCCTAGGGAACCATCGCCACTTTCACGAGCGCCTGCAGGCCGAGCTCGAGACGGCAGCGCGCAACGGCGCTCCACTCGCAGTCTGCCTCCTCGATGTCGACGGTCTCAAACGGGTCAACGACACGCGCGGGCACGTGGTCGGCGATCAGCTCCTCGAGCTGGCCGCGTCGACGCTGCGCCACGGCGGCGAGGCGTTTCGCGTCGGCGGCGACGAGTTCGCGCTGCTGCTCCCGGGCACGCCGGAGGCCGCGGCGCTCGACACCGCCACCGCGGTCCTCGACCGGATCGCCGGGCTCGAAGGCGTCGAGGGCGAGCGACTGCGGCTCTCCTGCGGGCTCGCCTTGTTCCCGGCCGCGCCACGTCACGACCTCTACCGCGCCGCGGACGAGGCGCTGTACGCGTCGAAGCGGGAGGGGCTCTGCCGAGTCCACGTGTACCGGCCGGACGATCCTCGGCCGGTCGGCGCCTCCGCAGCTGCCTGATCGGAGCGCTAGAGCGGGATGTTCCCGTGCTTGCGCTGCGGACGCTCTTCCCGTTTCGTGAGCGCCGTCTCGAGCGCATCGATCAGAACGGGTCTCGTCCGGCGGGGCTCGATCACGTCGTCGAGGTAACCCCGCTCCGCGGCCGCGTAAGGGTTCGCGAAGCGTTCCTTGTAGTCGTCGATCAGCTCCTGGCGGCGCGCTTCGGGGTCGGCCGCGTCGGCGAGCTCGCGGCGGAACACGATGTTGACCGCGCCCTCCGGGCCCATCACCGCGACCTCTGCCGTCGGCCAGGCGAAGTTGAAGTCGGCACGGATGTGCTTCGAGCTCATCACGTCGTACGCGCCGCCGTACGCCTTGCGCGTGATCACGGCGAGCTTCGGAACGGTGGCCTCGGCATAGGCGTAAAGCAGCTTGGCGCCGTGGCGGATGATCCCGCCCCACTCCTGCGCCGTCCCGGGCAGGAAGCCCGGCACGTCGACGAAGGTCACGAGCGGGATGTTGAAGGCGTCGCAGAAGCGCACGAACCGCGCGGCCTTGACGGAGCTGTCGATGTCGAGGACGCCCGCGAGCGCGCGCGGCTGGTTGCCCACGACGCCCACCGAGTGGCCACCGAGACGTGCGAACCCGACGACGATGTTCTGCGCCCAGCGCTCGTGCACCTCGAGGAACTCTCCGCTGTCGACGACGCGCGCGACCACGTGCTTGATGTCGTAGGGACGGGCGGGATCGTCCGGGACGATCGTGTCGAGCTCCGGGTCCTCGCGGTCGACGGGGTCGGTCGGCTCGGTGAACAGCGGGGGGTCGAGGTTGTTCTGCGGCAGGAAACTGAGCAGGTAGCGGGCGTCGTCGAGGGCGGACTCCTCGTCGGGGGAGCTGAAGTGCGCCACGCCGGATCGGCTCGCGTGCGTGGCGGCGCCGCCGAGCTCCTCGAAGCTCACCTCCTCGCCGGTCACCGTCTTCACGACGTCGGGGCCGGTGATGAACATGTACGACGTTCCCTCAACCATCAGCACGAAGTCGGTGATCGCGGGCGAGTAGACGGCGCCGCCCGCGGACGGGCCCATCACGAGGCTGATCTGCGGAATCACGCCGGAGCACTGGACGTTGCGCCAGAAGATCTCCGCGTAGCCGGCCAAGGAGACGACGCCTTCCTGGATCCGCGCACCGCCCGAGTCGTTGATCCCGACCACGGGGCAGCCGAACTTCGCGGCGAGGTCCATCACCTTGCAGATCTTCTCCGCGAAGACCTCGGACAGGCTCCCTCCGAAGACCGTGAAGTCTTGCGAGAAGACGAAGACCTTCCGGCCGAAGATCGTCCCGTAGCCGGTGACGACTGCGTCGCCGTACGGGCGGCGTTCGAGCATCCCGAAGTTGGACTCGCGGTGGCGGACGTACCGGTCGAGCTCGACGAAGGAGCCCGGGTCGAGGAGGCGGACGACGCGCTCGCGGGCGAGGAGCTTGCCCGCCGCGTGGTGTTTCTCGACCGCGCTCTCGTTCCCCGCGTGGAGCGCCCGGTCGCGCAGCTCGCGCAGCTGCTCGAGCTTCCCCCGCGTCGAGTCGTTCGTCTGCGGCGGGCTCTCGTCCGTCGCGGCCATGCGCGGAGGGTACTCGACTACCGGGATCTGTCCCCACGGCGGGGGACAGACCCCGGTTCGCCGCGCGAGTCGGTCTGCGGGGTCTGTCCCCGGCGGCGAGTGAAGACCGTCATGCCGCCACGACCTGATTCGCGAGCGCTTCGTCGACGTACACCGCGAATCCGACGGGTGAGATCGACTCCGTCATCCACCCGAGATCGAGAAAAGCCGGCTTGCGCCGAAGGCCTACGGTCGCGCCGTAGCTGCTCCAGCGCCACTCACGTGGATGCACACACAAGCCCGCTCGGACCGGGTTGAGGACGACGTACCGCACTGCCTCGAAGAGGTAGTGCTCGTTCTGGATCTCACGAGCGCCGAAGCGGTCGCCGAACAGATGTCCGCGATATCCATGCTCGCGGTTGAACCACTGTGCATAACCACCGAAGAGCCTGTGTGTCGTCTTCGACAAGTCCAGCTGAGGGCCGCGCACGACGAAGTGGACGTGGGTCGGCATGAGGCAGTAGGTCATCAGCACGAGACCGAAACGACCGAACGCCTCGGCCACGCGGTCGAGAAACTCGTAGGCGTCGCTCTGATAGAGGAAGATCGGCTGGTAGCGGTTCCCACGGGTGAAGACGTGGCTCACGCCGTTGGGAAGCACGTAGCGAGGGACGCGTGCCATCGTCCGAGGCTAGGCGAGGCGCGATGCGAAGATGCCCGTGGGTCACGCATTCGCTCCAGCTCCGCGACGCTTCCGACACAGTTGTCTGTCCCCCCAAGGGGTCTGTCCCCTGCGGCAGGTCTGCGCGAGGTCTCGGGGTCTGTCCCCGGCCCCACGTCCGTTAGCCACGTCGGCGGACGCTAACGCTGGACGCTGAGTCGGCGCTCTGCGTCCACAGACACGCGACCGACCCACCGTGCATAAGCGACCGGAGCCATGCCGACGAGCGAGCCAGCAGCACAGAGCAACGCGATCGCGATCGCGTCTTCTCGTAACGTCGAAACACCGTTCCCGTGACGCCCGAGTGCGAAGAGCGATCCGGCGAGCAGCCCGGCTGGCGCGAAGGTCCAGAGGAGCGATCTTCGCGTTAGGACGATCGCAATCGCCGTGACGAGGGTGACCCCGGCGGCCAGTACCAGGACGCCGGCGGAGATCGGCCCTGCCCCTCCCACAACCGTGAGAGCGAGAACGCTCATCCACTCACCGTAGTCGAGTTCCGAGGGGTGTCCCGTTAGAGTCGCCCCGTGACGGTGCCGCCGCTCGATCGGTCGACGATCTGGCCGTACGAGGACGGCGAGCCAGGCGAGTACCACTACGGGCGCTACCGCAACCCGACGCAGTCAGCCGCCGAGCGGGCGCTCGGCGAGCTCGAGGGCGGCGAGGCGCTGCTCTTCGCGTCAGGAGCGGGGGCGTGCACCGCGGTCGTGCTGGCGTTCCTTCAGCCGGGTACAACGATCGCGCTGGCCGAGGGCGCCTACTACGGAACCTCGGTGCTCTTCCGCGAGCTCGAGACGTGGGGGCTGCGCTTCGTCGAGTTCGACCAGACCGGTGAGCCGCCCGACGGCGTCGACCTGATCTGGCTCGAGGCGCCTTCGAACCCGTTCCTGACGATGCCCGACCTCGCGGCGGCCGCGCGGCACCCGGCGCCCGTGCTCGTCGACGCAACGGCCGCGACGCCCGTCTACCTCCGCGCGCTCGAGCAGGGCGCCGACTACGTCCTCCACTCTGCGACCAAGTTTCTGACCGGCCACCACGACGTCGTGCTCGGCGCGGTCGTCTGCCGCGACCCCGGCGACGCGCAACGGCTCGGCGACCTGCGCGGCCGCACGGGGATCATCGGGTCACCCGAGAACGCCTGGCTCCTCCAGCGCGGTCTGGCCACTCTCGAGGTCCGGATGCGCCGCCACACCGAGAACGCGGTCGCGATCGCCAAGCGGCTGACCGGGCACGACGCGGTCGAGCACGTTCGCTACCCCGGCTTCGGCGGACTCCTCTCGTTCGACGTCGCCGGCGGTGCCGACGCGGCCCGCAAGGTCGAGACCGGCACCCTCAGGATCCTCAACGCCACGAGCCTCGGCGGCGCCCGGTCGACCCTCGAGACCCGCCGCCGCTGGGAAGGCGAGCGCGTCCCGGACAACCTCGTCCGGCTGAGCGTGGGCCTCGAGCCCCTCGAGGAGCTCTGGGACGATCTGAATCGCGCGTTGAGCAGGTAGATTCGACCTCCGACCGGGGGGTCGTGATGCGCGGTAGGACTCGCCCAAGCGACTTTGAATACAAGCGTTCCGTGGAGGGAACACGTCCACCGACGCCTCGACCTCTCGACCCGCACCCCTTCGCCCACTAGGAGGAACCGGCCTTGGCCGCAGCTGAGCGCAAACGACGTCGGGCGGCGCGCAGCGCCGCACCGAAGAACGGCGCATCACCGACGAACGGCACCGTCAAGACGCAGGACCTGGAAGCACTGCTCGACGCGCTCAAAGCCGCCAGAGACGGCGAGCAGAGCGTTCGTCTCTCCACGCGCAAGGCCGGGATCGTGGGCGAACTCGGCCGCGCGTTCAACGAGCTGGCGGACACGCGCGAGAGGACGACGAAGGAGCTCGTGCGCGTGAGCAACGTCGTCGGCCGCGACGGGCGCCTGACGGTTCGCGCGAAAGTGCAGGGTGTCTCGGGCTCCTGGGCGGACAGCCTCGAGGCGCTTAACTCGCTGATCGACGACCTGTCCCGGCCGACGCGCGAGGTGGGTCGCGTGCTCGACGCCGTGGCGGACGGCAATCTCTCCCAGAAGATGGTGCTCGAGATCGACGGCCAGCCGGTGAAGGGCGAGTTCGCGCGAATCGGCTCGACCGTCAACGCAATGGTCGACCAGCTCTCTGCTTTTGCTGCAGAAGTCACCCGCGTGGCGCGCGAGGTCGGCACCGAAGGGAAGCTCGGCGGACAGGCGCGCGTGGAGGGCGTGTCGGGCGTGTGGAAGGACCTCACCGACTCCGTCAACCAGATGGCGTCGAACCTCACGTCGCAGGTGCGGAACATCGCCGACGTGACGACCGCGGTCGCGCAAGGCGACCTGAGCAGGAAGGTGACGGTCGACGTGATGGGCGAAGTCGCGGAGCTGAAGGAGACCGTGAACATGATGGTCGACCAGCTCGCGACGTTCGCGGACGAGGTGACGCGCGTCGCGCGCGAGGTCGGCAACGAGGGCATCCTCGGGGGGCAGGCGCAGGTGCGCGGCGTCTCCGGCGTCTGGCGCGACCTGACGGAGAACGTGAACACGCTCGCCGACAACCTCACCTCCCAGGTGCGGAACATCGCGAACGTGACGACCGCAGTCGCGAACGGCGACCTCTCGCGCAAGATCACCGTCGACGTCAAGGGCGAGGTGCTCGAGCTCAAGGAGACCATCAACACGATGGTCGACCAGCTCCGCTCGTTCTCGTCCGAGGTCACGCGCGTCGCGAGCGAGGTGGGCACCCAGGGCCAGCTGGGCGGACAAGCCTACGTCGAGGGCGTCTCGGGAGTCTGGAAAGACCTGACCGACAACGTGAACACGCTCGCCGGCAACCTGACCTCCCAGGTGCGGAACATCGCCGAGGTGACTACAGCCGTTGCGACCGGCGACCTCTCCCGCAAGATCACGGTCGAGGCCGCAGGCGAGGTGGCGGAGCTGAAGGAGACCGTCAACACGATGGTCGACCAGCTCTCGACCTTCGCCGACGAGCTCACGCGCGTCGCGCGCGAAGTCGGCACCGACGGCCGCCTCGGCGGCCAGGCGCAGGTCAAGGGCGTCAGCGGCGTCTGGCGCGACCTGACCGAGAACGTGAACACGCTCGCCGGCAACCTCACCGGCCAGGTGCGGAACATCGCCGAAGTGACGACCGCGGTCGCCAACGGCGACCTCTCGCGCAAGATCACCGTCGAGGCAGCGGGCGAGGTCGCGGAGCTGAAGAACACCGTCAACCGCATGGTCGACCAGCTTTCGGAGTTCGCGGACGAGGTGACGCGCGTCGCGCGCGAGGTCGGCACCGAGGGTCAGCTCGGTGGCCAGGCGCAGGTGAAGGGCGTCTCGGGCGTGTGGAAGGACCTGACGGATAACGTGAACACGCTTGCGGGCAACCTGACGAGCCAGGTGCGGAACATCGCCGAGGTCACGACCGCCGTCGCGACCGGAGACCTCTCGAAGCAGATCACCGTCGACGTGCGCGGAGAGGTGCTCGAGCTCAAGCAGACGATCAACACGATGGTCGACCAGCTACGCTCCTTCACCGCCGAGGTGACGCGCGTCGCGCGCGAGGTCGGCACCGAGGGCCAGCTCGGCGGCCAGGCCGAGGTCGAAGGCGTCACGGGCGTGTGGCGCGACCTGACCGAGAACGTGAACTTCATGGCCGGCTCGCTCACCTCCCAGGTGCGGAACATCGCCGAGGTCACGACCGCCGTCGCCGAAGGTGATCTGGGTCGGAAGATCACCGTCGAGGTGCGCGGCGAGCTCCTCGAGCTCAAGGAGACCGTCAACACGATGGTCGACCAGCTCTCGTCGTTCGCGGCGGAGGTCACCCGCGTCGCGCGCGAGGTCGGCACCGAGGGGCCAGCTCGGCGGCCAGGCGCAGGTCGAAGGCGTCAGCGGCGTGTGGCGCGATCTGACCGAGAACGTGAACACGCTTGCGGGCAACCTCACCGGCCAGGTGCGCAACATCGCCGAAGTCACCACGGCCGTCGCGCTGGGCGACCTCTCTCGCAAGATCACCGTCGACGTCAAGGGCGAGATCCTCGAACTCAAGGCAACGATCATCACGATGGTCGACCAGCTCTCAACGTTCGCGGCGGAGGTCACCCGCGTCGCGCGCGAGGTCGGCACTGAAGGCCAGCTCGGCGGCCAGGCCGAGGTCGAAGGCGTCAGCGGCGTGTGGCGCGACCTGACCGAGAACGTGAACTTCATGGCCGGCTCACTGACCACCCAGGTACGTGCGATCGCGGACGTGTCGACCGCGGTGACCCAGGGCGACCTGACGCGCTCGGTCGACGTCGAAGCGAAGGGGGAGGTCTCCGACCTCAAGGACAACGTCAACCAGATGATCTCCACGCTCCGCGACACGACGCAGCGCAACGCCGAACAGGACTGGCTCAACTCGAACCTCGCGCGCTTCGGCGGGATGATGCAAGGCCAGCGCGACCTGAAGGCGGTCTCACGGCTGATCATGAGCGAGCTCACGCCGCTCGTCTCCGCGCACCACGGCGCGTTCTTCGTCGCCGAAGGCGAGGAGGAAGAGGCAACGCTTCGGCTCGTCTCGAGCTACGGCTACAAGCAGCGTAAGAAGGTCGCGAACGAGTTCAAGGTCGGAGAGGCGCTCGTCGGCCAGACGGCGCTCGAGAAGCAGTCGATCCTGATCACCGACCCGCCGGAGGACTACATCCGGATCGCGTCGGCACTCGGCGAAGCCGTGCCGCGCACCATCATCGTGATGCCTGTCCTCTTCGAGGACGAGGTGATGGCCGTGATCGAGCTCGCGGCGTTCCACGCGTTCACGACGGTGCAGCTGACGTTCATGGAGCAGCTCGCCGAGACGATCGGCGTGGTGCTCAACACGATCCAGGCGAACATGCGGACGGAGGAGCTGCTCGACCAGTCGCAGTCGCTCGCACAGGAGCTGCAGAGCCAGTCCGAGGAGCTCCAGACGCAGCAGGAGGAGCTCCAGCAGCGAAACGAGGAGCTCGAGGAGACAGCCGCCACGCTGCGTGCCTCCGAGGAGCTGCTCCAGACGCAGCAGGAGGAGCTCCAACAGACGAACGAGGAGCTCGAGGAGAAGGCCCGCCAGCTCGAGGAGCAGAACGCGCGGATCGAGATCAAGAACCAGGAAATCGAGCTCGCGCGCTCGGCGCTCGAGGAGAAGGCGGAGCAGCTCGCGCTGTCGTCGAAGTACAAGAGCGAGTTCCTCGCGAACATGTCGCACGAGCTGCGGACGCCGCTGAACTCGCTGTTGATCCTCGCGAAGCTGCTGGGCGACAACCCCGACGGAAACCTGACCCAAAAGCAGGTCGAGTTCTCGTCGACGATCCACGCTGCAGGTTCCGACCTGCTCGACCTGATCAACGACATCCTCGACCTTTCGAAGGTCGAGGCGGGGAAGATGGACCTCGCGGCGACGGAGATCCCGCTCACCGAGCTCCGCGAGCGGATCGAGCGCGCGTTCCAGCCCGTCGCCGAGCAGAAGCGGATCGGCTTCGAGGTCACCGTCAGCGGCGCGAACGTGCCCCCGACGATCGTCACCGACCCGCAGCGGCTCGAGCAGATCCTGCGAAACCTGCTCTCGAACGCGTTCAAGTTCACCGACGAAGGGGGCGTGACGCTCACGATCGAAGCCGGCCCGACGGGCGATCGCTACCTGAACGAGCAGCTGAACCACGCGGACGGCGTCGTGGCGTTCGTCGTCTCCGACACCGGGATCGGGATCCCGCACGACAAGCTGCGCCTGATCTTCGAGGCGTTCCAGCAGGCCGACGGGACGACGAGCCGACGGTACGGCGGCACCGGGCTCGGCCTCTCGATCAGCCGCGAGATCGCGGTCCTCCTCGGCGGCGAGATCCGGGTCGAGTCGGGCCTCGGAAAGGGCTCGTCCTTCACGCTCTACCTCCCCGCGACGTACGCGCCGCCGGCCGAACGCGGTCCCGCTCCCCCCGCACTCCCGGCCGCGACGAACGGCGACCTGAGCTCCGAGTCGGTCGAGCAGTTCGACAGCTCGCTCCTGCTGCCAAGCGAAGTGGCCGACGACCGCGACCGGCTCGGCGACGGCGAGCGGGTCGTCCTGGTCGTCGAGGACGATGCCGAGTTCGCACGCACAGTCCAGGACGTCGCCCGCGAGCGTGGGTTCAAGACGCTCGTCGCGCTTCGGGGCGACACCGGCCTCGCGCTCGCTCACGAGTACAAGCCGGACGCGATCGTGCTCGACCTGAAGCTGCCGGTGATCGACGGTGCGGTGCTGCTCGACCGTCTCAAACACCACCCGGCGACGCGCCACATCCCGGTGCACATCGTTTCCAGCGGCGACGGCCGCCAGCAGGCGCTGCAGGCCGGCGCAGTCGCGTTCCTCGAGAAGCCCGTCGCACGCGAAGGGCTCGAGGACGCGTTCGCCTCACTCGCGACCTTCATCGACCGCGGGGTTCGCAGCCTGCTCGTGGTCGAGGACGACGAGGCACAGCGCAAGGCGATCGTCGAGCTCGTCGGCGTCGGCGACGACGTGAACGTCGTCGCGGTCGGGTCGAGCGACGAGGCGCTCGCCGCGCTCGAGGCGACGCGCTTCGACTGCATGGTTCTCGACCTGAAGCTGCCCGGCAAGGGGGGCTTCTCGCTCCTCGAGCGGGTCAAGAAGAGCGAGGAGCACCGTGCCGTCCCCGTGATCGTCTACACCGGCAAGGATCTCACGCGCCAGGAGGAGACTCGCCTGCGCAAGTACGCGGAAACGATCATCGTCAAGGACGTCCGCTCGCCGGAGCGGCTGCTCGACGAGACCGCGCTCTTCCTGCACCGCGTCGAGTCGCATCTGCCGCCGGAGCGCCGACGCGTGCTCGAGCAGCTGCACAGCGCGGATGCCGTCTTCCAGGGGAGGAAGATCCTGATCGTCGACGACGACGTGCGGAACGTCTTCGCGCTCGCGTCCGTGCTCGAGGGCTACGGCATGGAGGTCGTCTACGGCGAGAACGGCCACGAAGGGCTCGCGAAGCTGGAGGAGCACCCGGACGTCGACCTCGTCCTGATGGATGTGATGATGCCCGAGCTTGACGGCTACGAGACCACGCGCGCCGTGCGCGAGCAGGATCGGTTCAAGAAGCTGCCGATCATCGCGCTCACGGCCAAGGCGATGAAGGGCGACCGTGAGAAGTCGATCGAGGCGGGCGCGTCCGACTACATCACGAAGCCCGTCGACACGGATCAGCTCCTGTCCCTGATGCGGGTCTGGCTCTACCAGTAATGGTGCCTCGTCAGGCGGTGCCCTCCCCACCTGACAAGGCACTAACGTCGACCGAGACGCGCGACGTCGAGGAGATCGAGGTCGCCCTCCTGCTCGAGGCGATCGTCCGCCGCTACGGCTTCGACTTCCGTGAGTACGCGCCGGCGTCCCTGAAGCGGCGGCTCTGGCGCCGCGCCCACGCCGAGGGG
The DNA here is from genome assembly GCA_013812235.1 of Actinomycetota bacterium. GTDB lineage: Bacteria > Actinomycetota > Thermoleophilia > Gaiellales > Gaiellaceae > JACCTU01. The sequence continues at coordinate 30,441 of JACCTU010000178.1, forward strand.
CTCGAGACGATCTCCGCGCTCCAGAGCCGGGTCCTGCACGACCCAGCCTGCATGGAGCGGCTGCTGGTCGACCTGTCGATCAACGTGACGACGATGTTCCGCGACCCGTCGTTCTACACGGCGTTCCGCGCGAAGGTGGTCCCGCTGCTCAAGACGTACCCGTTCTCGCGCATCTGGATCGCAGGGTGCTCGACCGGCGAGGAGGTGTACTCCCTCGCGATCGTGCTGGAGGAAGCAGGCTTGCTCGAGCGCACCCGGATCTACGCGACGGACATCAACGGGGCCGTGCTCGAGCGCGCGCGGCTCGGCATCTTCTCGCTCGAGAAGATGCGGGAGTACACCCAGAACTACCTGCTCGCCGGGGGACAGCGGGCGTTCTCCGAGTACTACCTCGCGAACTACGACGGTGCGGTCTTCGACCGGCGGCTCGTCGAGCACGCGGTCTTCGCGCAGCACAACCTCGTCTCGGACCACTGCTTCAACGAGTTCCACGCGATCGTCTGCCGTAACGTGATGATCTACTTCGACCGTTCGCTCCAGCGTCGTGTGTTCCAGCTCTTCCACGACAGCCTGGTTCGGTTCGGCGTGCTCGGCCTCGGCCACAAGGAGACGATCCGCAACTCGGGCTTCGAGAACGAGTACGAGGAGCTCGACGGCGCGGAGAAGCTCTGGAGGAAGGTCGCGTGAACTACGACCTGATTGCGATCGGCGCCTCCTGGGGAGGACTCCACGCTGTGGGGGAGATTCTTTCGGCGCTCCCCGCCGAGACCGATGCGGCTGTGGTGGTCGCGCAGCACCGCACGAACGACGCCGTCCAAGGCGGCCTAGCCGGCCTCCTCGCACACCGCGCGCACCTGCCGGTCGAAGATGCGAACGACAAGACCTCGATCGAGCCGGGACACGTCTACCTGGCGCCACCCGACTACCACCTCCTCGTCCAGCCCGGGTACTTCTCGCTCTCGACGGACGAGCACATCCACTTCGCCCGACCCTCGATCGACGTACTCTTCGAGTCCGCGGCGGATGCGTACCGTGATCGCGTGATCGGCGTCATCCTCACCGGGGCGAACGCGGACGGGGCAGCAGGGCTCGCGCGGATCAAGCACGCGGGCGGCATCGCGCTCGTCCAGGACCCGCTGACCGCCGAGCGCCGCGAGATGCCCGGTGCAGCACTCGCCGCGACGGCGGTCGACGCCGTCCTCCCGCTCAACCAGATCGGCCCGTTCCTCTATGGGCTCCTGTGCGAGCCGGCCGGCGCCAGGATGCGGACGACGTGAGCGCGGAGCCGATTCCGGTCGTCAACCTGCTGCTCGTCGACGACCGCGAGCAGAACCTCGTCGCACTCCGAGCGATCCTCGAGCCGCTCGGCGAGAACCTCGTCAGCGCGAAATCCGGCGAGGAGGCGCTCCGGGCGCTGCTCCACCAGGACTTCGCGTGCATCCTGCTCGACGTCCAGATGCCGGGTCTGGATGGGTTCGACACGGCCGAGGTGATCAAGCAGCGCGAGCGGTCGACGTCGATCCCGATCATCTTCCTGACCGCGATCTCGAAAGAGGAGCAGCACGTGTTCCGCGGCTACTCCACGGGCGCGGTCGACTACCTCTTCAAACCGTTCGACCCCGACGTGCTTCGCTCGAAGGTCGCGGTCTTCATCGACCTGCACCGCAAGACGGCGGAGGTGAAGCGCCAGGGAGAGCTCCTGCGTCAGCGCGACGTCGCCGAGGAACGGCGGGCCAGCGACGACCGCTACCGGCAGCTCGCGGACGCGATGCCGCAGATCGTGTGGGCCGCAGACCGGGAAGGCCGTGCGACGTACTACAACCGCCGCTGGTACGAGTACACGGGTCAGTCCGTCGAGGTCGCGGGCGAGGCCGGCTGGAAGCTTGCCGTGCACCCAAACGATCTCCCCGCGGCGGTCGCGAAACGCACCGAGACGCTCGCCTCCGGAGAGGTCTTCGAGGTCGAGTACCGCTTCCGTGCTGCCGACGGAACGTATCGCTGGCACCTCGGCCGCGCGGTCCCGATCCGCGGCGCGGCCGGTGCGATCGACTTCTGGATCGGCACCGCAACCGACATCCACGACCACAAGCGCACCCAGCAGGCGCAGGAATTCCTTCTCGAGGCGGGCGAGCTGCTCGGAACGTCGCTCCACTACATCGACACGCTCGAGGCGGTCGCGCGGGCGGCCGTGCCGTCGGTGGCCGACTGGGCCTCTGTGCACATCGTCGACGGGGGGCAGCTGCGACAGGTCGTGCTGGCGCACGTAGACCCGCAAAAGATCGTCTTCGCCGAGGAGCTGCAGCTGCGCTACCCGCCCAACGAGCAGAGTGCCGCCGCCGAGGTGATCCGGACCGGCAAGTCGCAGTTCGTGAACGAGCTGACCGACGAGAGGCTGCGCGGGAACGCCGTCGACGAGCTGCAGTACGAGCTGATCCGCGAGCTCGGCGTCGAGTCGTTTCTCTGCGTGCCGCTCACCGTCCAGGATCGGGTGCTCGGCGCTATCACGCTGGCGACGGCCGAGTCGGGCCGCCGTTACGACGAGATCGACCTTCGCTTCGCCGAGGAGCTCGGGCGGCGCGCGGCCACGGCGATCGAGAACGCGCGGCTCTACCAGGTGGCCGACGAGCGGGCGCAGGCCTCGCGGGTGCTCCAGTCGGTCGCCGACGGCGTCGTGCTCGTCGACAAGGAAGGAATCGTGCGGCTCTGGAACCCGGCAGCTGCGCGGATCACCGGCTTCGGGATCGAGGACGTGATCGGCCGGTCGATCGTGGAGGTCGTTCCGGGCTGGGAGCAGCTCGCGCTGCGGATCCCGGTCGCCGAGGACCCCGGGACCGGCCGCGCGGAAACGACGCCGGTCGAGCTCGGCGGTCGCGAGCTCTGGATCTCCGGCTCGGGCGTCGAGCTCGACGAGGGCGTCGTCTACGCCTTTCGCGACCTGACCGAGGAGCGGGCGCTCGAGCGGATGCGCAGCGACTTCGTCGCGACGGTCTCCCACGAGCTGCGCACACCCCTGGCGGCGATCTACGGCGCCGCGCTCACGATTCGCCGGCCCGACCTCGAGCTCGACGCGGAGCTCCGCGACCACCTGCTGCAGGTGATCGCGGACGAGTCGGACCGGCTCGCCTCGATCGTCGATGAGCTTTTGATCGCGAGCCACCTGGACTCGGGGCGGATCCGGCTGGCGATCGCGGACTGCGACCCTGCCGACCTCGTGACCGGGGTCGTCGAGGCCGCCGGGATCCACGTCCCGAGCAACGTGCAGCTCGTCGTCGAGGTCGAGCCGGAGCTCCCCCGCGTGCGCGCGGACCCGAACCAGCTCCGGCAGGTGATCGGCAACCTCGTCGACAACGCGGTCAAGTACTCGCCCGACGGCGGCGAGGTGCGCGTCGCGGCTGCAGCAAACGGCGGGTCGGTTCGCTTCTCCGTCAGCGACAGCGGGCTCGGGATCCCCGCGGGCGAGCAGCGCCGGATCTTCGAGAAGTTCTACCGCCTCGATCCCAACATGACCCGCGGGATCGGAGGCACCGGGCTCGGGCTCTACATCTCCAGCGAGCTGGTGCGGCGCTTCGACGGGCGGATCTGGGTGGACTCGCGGGAAGGTGAGGGCTCGACCTTCCACGTGGAGCTCCCGACGGCGGCGCACTCAAAGCGCAAGCGGACAGCAGTCGCGTCTTAGAG